>NZ_CP136521.1:0-300000 GCF_032814565.1 Hwangdonia lutea | reverse complement strand
ACATTGCTTATGCCGGTGGTTTTGGCGAAGGTAAAAATGCCTATATTTTCGATTTTGATATTTTAGAAAACAGTAAATACAATTTAAAATTATATGGCGTTGGTTTTGATGAAAATAAACGAAAAGTAAGTGAAGATAAGTCTGTTATTTTTTATGAAGGCGCTTTTCCGTCCGATCAAATTGCCCATAAAATTGAAGCGGATTTTGGTTTGGTTTGGGATGGTATTTCAACCGAAGCCTGTAGTGGAGATTTGGGCGGATATTTAAAATACAACAATCCGCATAAAACCTCATTGTATTTGTTGTGCGGGCTACCTGTTATTGTTTGGGATAAAGCCGCCATTGCTACTTTTATTGTTGAAAACAATGTGGGTATTGCCGTCTCCAATTTAAAGGATTTAAACACTATTTTAGAAAATCTAACGGAAACCGATTATAAAACCATGAAAAGCAATGTTTTAAAAGTTCAAGAAAAAGTGATGCGAGGGCAATTTGTTGAAACTGCGGTAAAGAAAGCATTAGAGTTTTTAAAAAAATAGCATTTGTTATGCTGTTTCGATGACTATCGGGATTATTTCAGCATTTTATAATAATAATATTAACTACTTAAAAAACCTTCAAGCTTATCAAAAAACAGTTCAGGTTTAAATTTTTGATATAAACCTAAAGCTTCATTTTTATATTCTTTTTCGGGTTTGGTGTACAATTCTGGTTTGTAATCTTTTAAATGAACACTTACGTTGTTTTCATCTTCAAAAAGATTCCACGAAGCTTTGTCAATCCATGGCGAATAAATGGCAAAGGTTTTAACGTTTAAGGCTTTTGCCATATTTATAGCACCACCTTCGTTACCGATTACGGCATCGCAATGCTGCGTTATCGCTAAAAACTCCCGTAAACTTTTTCCGAAAACATGAAACTTAATATGTTTTTTAGTTTCGGTGTTGCATAAATTTAAAATCGCTTTGGCTTGTGCTTCCTGTTTTGGAATGTAGTTAAATAGGATTTGCCCTTTGGTTTTTTCAGCAATAACATCAATAACTTTTGCCATAAAGGGAAACGGATAGGTTTTGTTTTCGCCGCTACCCAAAACACTAATCATAAATAATGGTTGCTTTAAGTTGATGTTTTCATGTTCTAAAAACCGTTTACTATCCGCAATTTCGCTATCAGATAAAAATATTTTTGGTTTAATTGAATCTGTTTTAATGCCTAAAGGTTGCAACAGTTGGAGTCTGTGGCTAATAGCTAAACCTATATTTGTATTCGTGCTTTGTTGTCTTTTTATATTATGATGATAAATAAATTTACTGTAATGTTTATAATAAGAAATTTTGGTTTTTGCTTTAGAAAACGCTGTAATCAAATTACTGGAAAGTTTAGAATACACATCAATTACAATATCATATTCTCTTTTTCTAACTGACTTTACAAGCTTAAAAAGCGCTTTTTTGCTACTTTCAGCTTCCTTGGTAAAAAAGATAAAATGATTAATAAAAGGATTATTTTCTACAACAGGATAGGTATGCTCGTTAATCAAATAATCCAATTGAGCGTTAGGATATTTTTGCCTGAGTGCTTCAAACAATATACTGCTTGTAAGCACATCGCCAATCATTTTTTGTTGTATGACTAAAATTTTCATTGCACCAAATTACAAACAAAAAATTCCAAATTCCAATTTTATATGTATTGGAATTTGGAATTTAAATTTTATTTTGAAATGGACCAGTAAAGCGCGATTATACTGCGACGTCGTGCTCACGCAATGCGTCATTAAGCGATGTTTTTTTATTGGTACTCTCTTTGCGCTTACCAATAATTAAAGCACAAGGCACATTATAACTGCCCGAAGGGAATTCTTTAGCATAACTACCCGGAATAACCACTGAACGTGCAGGTACTCTTCCTTTGTATTCAACCGGTTCATCGCCAGTAACATCAATAATTTTGGTGCTCATGGTTAACACCACACCAGCACCCAAAACCGCTTCGGTTTCTACGCGAACGCCTTCAACTACAATACAGCGACTGCCAATAAAGGCATTGTCTTCAATAATTACGGGTGCCGCTTGTAAGGGCTCTAAAACGCCACCAATACCAACGCCACCAGATAAGTGTACATTTTTGCCAATTTGAGCACAACTTCCAACGGTTGCCCAAGTATCAACCATAGTGCCTTCATCCACATAAGCTCCAATATTTACATAACTCGGCATCAATATGGTACCGCTAGAAATGTAGGCGCCGTGACGTGCCACAGCGTTTGGTACGACTCTAATTCCGTGTTCAGCAAAGTTTTTCTTTAATGGGATTTTATCGTGATATTCAAAAATACCAGCTTCTAAGGTTTCCATTTTTTGAATAGGAAAGTATAAAACCACGGCTTTTTTAACCCACTCGTTAACCTGCCACCCATTTGCAATGGGTTCGGCCACTCGTAATTCGCCTTTATCTAATAACTCAATAACGCTTCTAATGGCAGTAGTTGTAGCTTCTTCTTTTAAAAGACCTCTATCGTTCCAAGCGTTTTCAATGGTTTGTTGTAATTCTGTCATCGGTAATTATATTTTAAGCAAAGATAATGTCTATCATTCTAAAAACTGAGAGAAACGGCTATAATATCCATTGCGTATTTGGTAAAAATTTCGGCTTTAAAAAACGAATTTTTCAAAAACATAAAGGTGATTTTTACTTTTAAATAAACGAATTAACCGATAAAAGACATTGTAGGTGTGTTTAGTCGGTAAAATTGCGTCTTTCAACTGTTAATCGGTGAAAATCTACCGTTTTCTAATCATCGAGAATCTAAGGTCTTATAACTAATTTATTGGGTTAAACTTTAATGCACTTCTATATTTGAACCATCGAATAAATGAAACCTAATGAAAACAAAAATTTACACATTATTAATTTTATTGCTTTCTTTTTCTTTTGCAAACGCTCAAGACGATGTGGTAAAAGTTGAAACTGATAATACGATTACAGTTTTTGAAAATAATGAAGATGTTATTATGACTGTTAAAAGTGATAATAATGAAGTAAATAAAACTGAAGCTAAAGCTGATACTGTTGAGGTAAAAGAAAATGTAGCACGATCTTATAGCGACATCAGAGTGTATTTAAACCGAGTAAGAAAGGTTGAAAATATTAAGTGGTTATTTCCTAAAATAAATAAGGCTAAAGTAGCATAAAATAAAGTTCAAATATTAATATTTAAGGTTAAGTTTTTGTAAAGACTGTCTGTATAGGCGGTCTTTTTTATTTTATAGAAAAGTAATTTCTTGAAAATTATTATTCACAAGATTTCCATTTAAATTGTTATTCCCGTTGAAATCGCAAGATTTATGAATTCATTATTATAAAATCATTAAGCAATGAATAAAACAGGAAACAAAAAAGATGCTACTAAAATCTTTATTACTTTTGCCCAAAACGAATTATGGCACGCATTTTAGCAATAGACTATGGTAAAAAGAGAACCGGAATAGCGGTAACGGACGAGCTGCAAATCATCGCTTCAGGCCTCACCACGGTTGATACCAAAGTGCTTATTCAGTTTTTAAAAGAATATACCGAAAAAGAAAAAGTTGCATTGTTTGTAGTGGGCGAACCCAAGCAAATGGACAATACAGCTTCTGAGAGCGAAACACTTATACAACCTTTTTTAGCAAAACTTGAGAAGCAATTCCCTGATATTCCTATAGTTAGGGTAGATGAGCGCTTTACCTCAAAAATGGCTTTCCAAACCATGATTGATAGTGGTTTAAAAAAACAACAACGCAAAAACAAGGCTCTGGTTGACGAGATTAGCGCAACACTTATTTTACAAAGTTACTTATATTCGAAATAATATTTTTTTTATCATAAGAAAACAATTACTTTTATTTTTTTAATTTTCAAACCTAACCTATTTTATTATGAAAAAAAACTACTTTATTTTACTTTTAATTTCTGTATTTAGCTTTAGTTTAGCCTATGCAGAGCCTTGTCCCAACGGTGGAGGTACAACTTCATCTGGGGGCACAAAAATCTTTTTATCCTACCTACCTGCAACGTCTTTTTGTGTAAACAGACCTAACACTATTGAGGTTAATGGCACTACGACTTTTACTTTAGAAGTTGCTTCTTGCTCTGAAACGACGTCTGTTTATAACCTTACAAGCGGACCCGCTATTGTTGGTCAGGATTTTACAATAACATCTGGTTTCGATAGCAATTGCTCATATTCTGGAGGTACGTTGCCTGTAGATAAATATATCCTTGAGACTAGTTTGGAAGTGTCGCCTAATCCGCTTAAAAGTGATAATACATTAAAATTATCATTTGCTTTTCCGGTAAAGGCCAATATTAGTGTGTATAATATTACTGGAAAAAGAGTAATCCAAGATAATATTAGTAATCAAGAAAATAAAGAACTTAACATTGCTAATTTGCCAAATGGTATTTATATCTTAAATATTGCAACCAAATCAGCTACTGCTGTTCGGAAACTTGTAGTAGCGAGGTAATTAAATTTGCCGTAAAAAAAACTCCTTTTTTAAGGAGTTTTTTTTATGCCCAAAAACCACCAATTAAGTAGTAAGTATTGTATTTTTGCAAAAATTAAATATAAAAAAACCGGAATGATTTTACCAATTGTAGCCTATGGAGATGCTGTTTTAAAAAAGAAATGTGCCGATATTACCGAGGCATACCCAAATTTAGACACACTTTTAGAAAACATGTTCGAAACCATGTACAATGCTTTTGGCGTTGGTTTGGCTGCTCCACAAATAGGATTACCAATTCGTTTGTTTTTAGTCGATACAACCCCTTTTTCTGAAGATGAAGAACTTTCGGAAGACGAACAAAAGGCGCTTAAAGGCTTTAAACGCGTTTTTATAAATGCTAAAATTATAAAAGAAGAAGGTGACGAATGGGCATTTAACGAAGGATGTTTAAGTATTCCAGATGTTAGGGAAGATGTGTTTAGGCAGCCAAAAATTACGGTTGACTATGTTGATGAAAACTTTAAAAAACACACCGAAGTATTTGATGGTTTAATTGCAAGAGTTATTCAGCATGAATACGACCACATAGAAGGCATTTTGTTTACCGACAAATTATCAAGCTTAAAAAAACGCTTGATAAAAGGAAAACTAAATAATATATCCAAAGGCAAAATTAATGTCGATTACCGTATGCGTTTCCCGGTGCAAAAAAAGAAACGATAATAGTTGCATCATTGTATTAAACAGTTGATATTTGCGACTTTCAAAAAAATAAAAATTTATGGGTTTAGATAAAGTTTTAGCCATTTCGGGAAAACCAGGTTTGTTCAAATTAATTGCACAAACTAGAGGCGGTTTTGTTGCAGAGTCGTTAATAGATAACAAGCGTATATCTGTAAGTTTACAGCAAAACGTAAGCGTTTTAAGTGAAATTGCAATATATACTTTAACCGAAGAAGTGCCATTAAAAGATGTGCTAGCCAAGATCAAAGAAAAAGAAAACGGCGAACCAACAAGCATAAAACCAAAAGACAGTAAAGACAAGTTAGAGGAATATTTCTTTGATGTATTACCAGATTACGATGAAGATAGAGTGTATGCGAGTGATATAAAAAAAGTTTTGCAGTGGTACAACTTATTGCAACAGCATAATATGTTAGATCTGTTAGTCGATAAAAACGATGAGGCTAAAGTGCAAGATGAAGAAGAATAATTTTAAATTATTTTATATAAAAGGAACTTCCAAATTTTGGAAGTTTTTTTATGCCATTTTTTAAGAGTAATTTAAGATATACAAAGAGATAAAAAGTGTTTTAAGTGCTTTATTTTGGTTAGTTTTGGGGTGTTATTTTTATTTACAAACATGAAAATTAATAAGCCTAAAAAAAGCACCATCATTTTTTTAATAATGATAGCCCTTTTGTTAATTCCGCAAACACGAAAGCCTATACAAGTATTTATTCAAAAAGGTTTAGCGTTAATTAGCCCATCGATAATAGACGATAATAAGCAATCTCAAATTGCCGATTATAACTGGAAGTTGAAAGACGAAAACGGAACTATTTTTAATTTTGAAGAAAACAAGGGAAAAGTCATTTTGGTTAATTTCTGGGCCACTTGGTGCCCGCCATGTATTGCGGAAATGCCAAGTTTGCAAAAACTTTATGATGACTATAACGATAAAATTGACTTTGTATTTGTTTCAGATGAATCATTCAAAAAAATAAATTCGTTTTTAGAAAAAAACAACTATACTTTTAAGGTCTACAATCAAGCTTCACAATCAGATTTTTTTAATGTAAGAGGCATTCCAAGAACATTTTTAATAGACAAACAGGGCAAGGTGGTAATTGATAAAACGGGTGCTGCCAATTGGAATAGCGACTCGGTTAGAAGTACCATTGATGCACTGCTTAAAAAATAGAACGCCGTAATATTTTCTTTTTTCATAAAATAATACTATAATTTTATTGCGGATTAAAAAGCATATCAAAGTGAAAATTGTAGTATTAGATGGGTACACGCTTAACCCAGGAGATTTAAGTTGGAATGGTATTGAGCAATTTGGCGATTTAGTGGTTTATGACCGAACTGGTTTTGAAACCGAAGAAATCATAAAAAACATAGGCGATGCCGAAGCTGTTTTTACAAATAAAACCCCATTGTCAAAAGAAGTTTTAACGCAGGTTCCTCAATTAAAATATATTGGGGTTTTGGCAACAGGTTATAATATAATCGATGTTAATACCGCAAAAGCATTGGGTATAACCGTTGCTAATGTGCCTACTTACGGTACTAAGGCCGTGGCACAATTTGCTATGGCTTTGCTGCTTGAGATGTGCCATCATGTGGGCGATCATTCTAAAGCGGTAAAGGACGGAGCTTGGACCAAATCATTGGATTTTTGTTTTTGGAACACACCGCTCATAGAACTGGATGGAAAAACCTTGGGGATTATTGGTTTTGGGGAAATAGGTCAAGCTACAGCTAAAATAGCTCAAGCTTTCGGTTTGAATATTTTGGCTTATAGCCGAAGTAAAAAACCAGAATTGGAAACCGAAACCTGTAAATATGTGTCGTTGGATGAACTGCTAAACGCATCAGATATCATTAGTTTACATTGCCCTCAAACCGAAGCCACAACGGGAATTATCAACAAAAACAATATTGATAAGATGAAAGATGGCGTGATGCTTATTAACACATCCCGTGGGGGTTTGATAGTTGAAGAAGATTTAAAAAATGCCCTAAACTCGGGTAAAGTTGCTGGAGCCGCCGTTGATGTTGTTTCAACCGAACCCATAAAAGCGGACAATCCGTTGCTAAGTGCCAAAAATTGTATTATAACACCCCACATTGCCTGGGCACCAAAAGCATCGAGAACCCGAATGATGCAAACGGCGGTTGAAAATTTAAAAGCTTATTTGGAAGGAGATCCTATTAATGTGGTTAATTAGCATTATTAAAAACGCTTGAAAATCTGATAATCGTCTACTTCTCTTAAAAGTTTTAAATACACTTGGGAATAAAATTTAATAGTGCTTTTAAGCAGAAACCATACGAATATTCTAATTATTAATACCTTTACAATTAATATTAAGGAGTAATATGAGTATTCGGAATATCAAGTGCCTGAATTGCGGTATTTATAATGTTAACAGAGATTATTGCTCTAATTGCAATGCGCTTTTATCGTATAAAAAACGTCGTGAATTAGCTTACAAAAAAGAACAAGAAGGCCGTTTAGAGCAACGCCGTTTAGAGAAAGAAAACAACCCATCGTTTTACCAGAAGTACAAAGATCACCGTTTTTTTCTTGTACGTGTGTTTGTAAAACTGCTTCGGTCTATTTGGGTGGTGGTCATGTCTATTGGTATGTTTATCGCTTGGATAATAACATCTATTGCTGCATGAAAATTTTAAAACATCCGTTTTTTATAAGTGTTTGCATCATGGCAATTGTCATTTATTTGGCAAAAATAAGCCATGTGGTTTTACCGGATTGGGTCTATTTTTACCTCGGCGATTTACTGTGTATGCCTTTTGTTTTAAGTTTATGTTTGGTGGTGGTTCGACTCATAAATAATAACGATAGTTTATATATTCCGTTGGGGCCAATTATAGTTTTAACAGCATTTTATGCCTTGTATTTCGAGTGGTTGCTGCCAAAGTATAATGCCCGTTATACGGCTGATATTATTGATGTTGTTATGTATGTTACAGGTTCTGGCTTGTTTTATTTATTTCAAAAACGATTATATAAGTAGCGTTTTTAAGAGCGGTTTACTAGCTTAAAAGGAATGATTAATTGCTATATTAAAGCGTCCTAAAAAAAGCTTTTATAAAACTAAGTGAAAAAAGTGAGGACATGATTTTTAAGTCTTCAAAAAATGTAGACTCTTCATCAAGGAATTTAAACATGGTTTTCACCGAATTTTTAGCATAAAACTGTTGGAAAATCCATTCGCCTTTACCGTTTTCATCTTTTAAAACTTTTAAAAACACCTTGTCATAAAACTTATATTTCCTTTTAATCAAATGGTTTGAAGGTGTTTTATTGGCTTTAATATTCTCAACAATTTTTGTGGTTTTTTTCTCGGTGTGTTTAAACGAATAACCTGTGGAACCCTTTACCCAGCCACCGCCGGTGCCAATTTTAGTGATGCGTTTGGTATGGTATTTTTCAAATGGAAAATTGGTCATTGGAATTATTCCAGTCTCAGTTTCAGCGATGGTATAATTGTCAATGTTTAGATATTCCTTAATATAGGTTTTAATGAATTTATCGTAAGTTTCTTCATTTACAAGCTGCTCTGTAAAATAGGTGAATTCCACCAAAGCTTCTGTTTTAGAAAATGGCAAAACGTATGTGAATGTAGTTTGATTGCCGTCTTTTAAGCGATAATCCATCATAATAAGTTTAGAGTCATCAAACGCTCCAAAATCAGTTTTAATAATCCAACCTTTAAAATGTTGATTGATGGATATGTTGTGTTTAGAATTTAATGAAAAGGATTCGGGAACTCGACTATCAAAAACATGCGAGGCTGTGAATGTATTCTGTTTTGCGGTAATAATAACGCTTTCATTTTCTTCTTTTACCGAGTTTACACGATCTATTATAAAATGAAAATTGCTGTGTTTTTTGAGTTTAGATGTAGCTTTATTGTAAAAATCAATAGAACGAATGGATTTATAAACATAAGGTTTAAGCTGTAAATCGATCGTTTTTTGCGACGTAATAACCGAAGCTTTGCGCCAAGATTTATGAATGATGTTACTCCATTGCGAAGCTTCAGTTTCCCAAAAACTCCAAGTTTTATCGTTTGTGTTTTTTTTGGAATAGTCAATTAACGCAATTTGTTTGTCATCAAAAAAAACATCGGAAGCCATTTTTAAAGCCAATTGTAAACCAGCTAAACCAGTTCCTATAATGATGTAATCGAAATGGGAACTATGGGACATCGATTAAGTTTAATGTTATTTTTTAAAATATTTAAAGGGCACAAACAGCATCCCGAAACATTCACCTTTTTCTTTTTCCAAATGCTTGTGGTGTATTTTATGGGCACGCCGCACACCTTTGGCATACCAATTATTGGCATTCCTGAAGAGTTTAAAACGTTGGTGAATAAAAATATCATGTACTATAAAATACGATAGGCCGTATGCGAAAATGCCAATGCCAATGGGCAGACCAATCCAAAGGTCGTTATACCTCCAAAGTAGAAAAAAACCAATACTGACGATGGCATAAAAAATAAAAAACAGGTCGTTGCGTTCAAACCAACTATCGTGATCTTTTTTGTGGTGGTCTTTATGTAGGCTCCATAAAAACCCGTGCATAATGTATTTATGTGTAAACCACGCCATAAACTCCATAAAGCAATAGGTGCCTAAAAAAACAAGTATCCAAAGTAAGGTTTGCATCGCTTAAAATTACATTAAATTTAGTTGATATTTTACATAACTTCTCATTAAGAGCTCTACTTTTTTTGGGTTTGAAACCCGAATACGCGCGTTTTTAATTTGTAGAGCAGGTGTATTTTTTAGTTTTTTCAATAATTGTCTGTAATATCTGTATGCCATAAATACACCAAATTTGGCTTCAATAGGCAGTTTTTTTATGCCGTTTAATCCTTTTTCAAAATCTAGTTCAATATCATCAATGATGCTTTGTTTTGAAAATTCATCAAGGTTTTTCAAATCTGTATTCGGGAAATACGTTCGGTTTAAACCTTCAAAATCGGCCTTTAAATCTCTTAAAAAATTCACTTTTTGAAACGCAGAACCCAATGACATGGCCATTTCTTTTAATTCATTATATTTTTCATTATCGCCTTTAACAAATACTTTCAAACACATAAGACCCACAACATCTGCCGAACCATAGATGTAGGCTTTAAATTCATCTTCGGTTAGGTATTTGGTTTTATGTAAATCCATGCGCATACTATCCATAAAAGCATCAACCAAATCTTTATCAATGCTGTATTTGTGAAAGGTGTGCTGAAATGAATTTAAAATGGGATTTAAACTGATTTTATTTTTTAGGGCGAGTTCTAAATCTTCACTAAATCTATTAAATAGCGCTTCTTTATTGAAATTGTGAAAGGAATCAACAATTTCATCGGCAAAACGCACAAAACCATAAATGTTGTATATATGACCTCTAATAGAGCCGTGCAGCATTTTTGTGGCTAATGAAAAAGACGTACTGTACGTTTTAGTTACAAGCTTGCTGGAATTATACGAAACGGTATCAAAAAGTGATTTCATATCTATTAACTATGGTGTTTTGTTACGAGGTTTGCCACTAATTTCCCTGAGATTAACGACGGTGGAACTCCGGGACCGGGTACGGTTAATTGCCCTGTGAAATACAAATTGTTTACTTTTTTGCTTTTCAGTTTAGGCCTTAAAAATGCTGTTTGTAACAGCGTGTTTGCCATTCCGTATGCATTGCCTTTATAGGAGTTGTAATCGTTTATAAAATCGTTAATGCAAAAACTTTCTTTAAATATAATGTCTTTTTTTACACTTTGTGAAGTTAAATTTTCAAATCGCGTGATTATTTTTTCAAAGTATTGTTCTCTAAGTGCTTCTGTGTCTGCGAGCCCTGGAGCAAGAGGAATTAAAAATATACCAGCTTCTTTGTTTTGGGGTGCTGTACTCGAATCGGTTTTACTAGGGAAACTGGCATAAAATAGTGGGTTTTCCGGCCATTTTGGGTTATCGTAAATAGCTTTGGCATGGGTTTCAAAATCGACATCGAAAAATAAAGTATGATGGTTGACCTGTTTTAATTTTTTATTAAAACCAACATAAAATAGTAGGGAAGAGGGGGCAAATGTTTTTTTGCTCCAGTATTTTTCTGTGTACTGTCTGTATGATTTCTCCAAAAGGGTTTCGGTATGGTGGTAATCTGCGCCACTTACAACAATATCCGACAAATAAGTATTGTCATTTGAAACAATGCCTTTTGCTGTTCCGTTTTCAACTATAATTTTATCAATATTGGTTTCTGTTTTAATCGTTACACCAAGTTCTTTAGCGAGATTTTCCATAGCTAAAATCACTTGGTACATCCCTTTTTTAGGGTGAAAAGTGCCCAAACCAAAATCGGCATAATTCATAAAACTATAAAACGACGGTGTGTCACTTGGTTTGGCGCCTAAAAACAAAACGGGAAACTCCAAGATTTTAATCAATCTTTCGTTTTTAAATTCCTTTCTTACATCTCGTTTTATAGTGCTAAAAAACTGATTTATTTTTTTTATGGTTGTTGGTGTAATCAGCTCTAACGGTGAAATACCAGGATTGTAAACCAAATCTTTTATGGCGACATTGTAATTATCTTTAGCATCGCTAATAAACTTTTTTAATTTTATTGAGCTACCGGATTCTTCTTTTTCAAAAGCTTTGATGATTTTTTCCAGCGTATCTTCAATCGTTATAAAATCGTCTTTTCCAAAATAAACGCTGTAAGCCGGATTGAGTTTTTCTAACGTATAGTAATCTGAAGGTTTTTTGTTGAAATCGGCAAAGAACCGTTCAAAAACGTCGGGCATCCAATACCAAGTGGGACCAATATCAAAAACAAAGCCATCCTTTTTAAGTTGTCTTGCACGACCACCAATGGTTTTATTTTTCTCAAAAACTGTTGCTTTATAGCCCTCTTGCGCTAAATAACAAGACGCTGCTAACGAAGAAAATCCTGAGCCTATTATACTAACTGATTGTTTCATTTGTTTAACAAATATATAAAAAAGTTAAACAATAATCTAAAATTAGTTATAAATTTTTTATTAAATTTTCAATAGAATTAAACACGTTTACTTTTTCAGGCAGGTTAGATAATTCTACTGAGGCGAGTTTTGAGCCTAAAACCATAAAACTAGATGGCCTATTTTCCAAGAGCAATTTATTAAATTTATTTAGATAATCTTCAATGGTTTCTGCTTCAGGATATATGGTAAAATAGGATATAAACGTAATGTCGTCAAAAAATTCGTGTAAATCTTTTAAGCTATCCATAGGCACGCTTTCGCCAAGAAAAATAGTATGGTAACCTTTACTTCTTAATTGATAATTTATAAAGAGCAAGCCAATATCATGTATTTCGTTTTCAGGTAAAAACAGAACAAATGTTTTAGAATTAGGTTTGGGTTCCAAGCTTTGCAGTCTTTCAATGTTTATAAGAATTTTTTGCTTGATGTGATTGGAAATAAAGTGCTCATTCGCTGGGGTAATCGTGCTTGTTTGCCAAAGTAAACCAACGTCGTTTAACAAAGGTAAAAACACCGTGTAAAATATATCGCTAAAGGTTTTGTTTTCTATAAGGTTATTGTATGTATTGTAAAAAAGAACCTGATCAAAGTTAATCATCGCCATTTTAAAGGCATTAATGGCATGGTCTTCCACTTGGGCTCTCGATGCAATTTCTCTAACTTTAATTGGTATTTCCTCTTCTTTTAAACTGGCAATTTTAGATATTTTTAGCCCATTGTTGTTTAAATAAGAGATGTTTAACAGTTTCTGTAAACTGTTTAAACTGTAGTTTCTAATGTTGGTTTCGGTTCTATTTGGACTGAGTAAATTATAACGCTTTTCCCAAATTCTTATAGTATGGGCCTTTATACCAGTAAGATTTTCCAAATCTTTTATGCTGAAGTTGACCTGAATATTGTTCATTTATAATTAATTTATGTTAAACAAAAATAGAAATAAAAATTAATAAACAGGTGGAATTAAACGAAATACTTAAAAAGAGAATTGTTTTTGAAGTAAAAGTGCGCACGAGAAGATTCGAACTTCCACATCCTAAACGGATACTGGCCCCTCAAGCCAGCGCGTCTACCAATTCCGCCACGTGCGCATAATGAAGATTGCAAAAATAAAGAAAGTAAAGCGAATAAACTTAACTTTTTTGAGTCAGATTTCTTAAAAAAATTTAAAAAAATAGCTTCAATCAATTTAAAGAATATTATAATTGCTGTATTAATTTTTTAATTACGTTGAATCTTGTCAACATAAATTAAAACAAACTATGGGGTTTAAAAAAGTAAGTCTTAAAGATATTTCAAAAGAATTAGGGGTGTCTCAATCATTGATTTCATTTGTTATGAATGGTAAAGCAAAAGAAATGCGCGTAAGTGATGCCATGGTTGAAAAAATACTAAAGAAAGCAGATGAAATGGGCTATAAAGCCAATCCCATGGCCCAAGCTTTAAGAACAGGAAAATCGAATACTATTGGGCTTATAGTAGCCGATATTTCTAATTCATTTTATTCTAAAATAGCTCGTAGTATTGAAGATGAGGCAACCGAACATGGGTATCATGTGATTTTTGGAAGCTCGGACGAAAATGATAAAAGATCTACCGAGTTGATCAATTTATTTTATGATAAAAAGATAGATGGCCTAATTATATCTCCAGCAAAGGGAGATCGGGATAATTTAATGAAGTTACAAAACAGTGGTTTTCCCATTGTATTAATAGATAGGTATTTTTCTGAAAATGAAAGTAATATCGTAGTGGCCAATAATTTGTCTGGATCTTACGAGATTGTAAAGAGGCTAATTAAAAATGGTAATAAAAAAATAGGGTACATTACCCACGGAACGGATTCTTCGGTGGTAAGATACAGATATCAAGGATATGTTAAAGCACTTAAAGAGTTTGAATTAGAACTCAATCACCAAATAATTAGAAAGGTTTCCCATATTAATAATGAGCAAGAAATTGAAACTAATGTGAAAGATTTAATAGAGAACCACGATATTGATTCGATTTTTTTCTTTAACAATACCATGGCTATTGAAGGCGGTAAGATTATTAGAGAATACAACAAATCTAGTGGTAGAAATTTAGGAATTGGCTGTTTTGATAGTTCCAGATATTTGGAGCTGTTAGGGATTCCTTATGTATCGGCAGTTCAACAAGTTGAAAAATTAGGGGAAGTTTCAATGAGGTTATTAATGCGTCAAATTAATTCAACTTCGCAATTAAATGAAAAAAAAGTTTTAACCGCAAGACTTATTGATAAACTTGGCTAAAATAGAGCGATTTGCTTTATTTTAGAATTATTGAAAAGTTACTAATTTTTATTTTGTTAATATTTTCATTAGGATATTAACAAATAATTACATAGTATTGTAAGCTAAATGGATTTAGCATTACGTTTTTATTTTTTTTATAAAAGAACAATCAATAATGATTTTTTTATATTTTAACAAGCTAAATCGATTTAGCAACAGTATTAACCAATCGGAGGCCATCAAACTCCTCATTAACTAATTTAAAACCATACTTCGTATGAAAAAACTTAAACTCTGCAGGTTTCTTTTATTAAAAAGGCCTAACAAACAATTAAAAACCAGTTATTTGATACTGGTATTAGTGTTTGCTACATGTAATATGTATGCAAATGTTAATTTGTTGCCCTCTTTAGGAGATGGCGTTGCTGAAAATATTTTTCAGGACGTTATTATTACGGGTACAATTACCGACAAGAACGGAGCGCCATTACCAGGTGCTAATGTATTAGCCAAGGGAACTTCAGTGGGTGTAGTTTCTAATTTTGATGGCGACTACACAATAAAGGTACCAGACGGTGTAACAACCTTAGTTGTTTCATTTATTGGTTTTGCCGATCAAGAAATAAACATTAATGGAAGAACAGAAATCAATATAACATTATTGGAATCTGCTGAAGGGTTAAATGAAGTTGTGGTTACCGCTTTAGGTATAAAAAGGTCTAAAAGATCTTTGGCTTATTCCATTACAAAAATTGATGGTGATGATTTTACAGAAACACGTGAAACTAACATCGCAAATGGGTTGGCAGGCAAGGTAGCTGGTGTAAGTGTTACCAAACCAGCTTCTGGACCTGGGGGTGCCTCGCGTGTAATTATTCGTGGAAACTCTTCGCTTACAGGAAATAACCAACCGCTTTATGTAGTTGATGGAATACCTATTGATAACACCAATAGAGGTACTGCTGGAGAGTGGGGCGGATCAGATGGAGGCGATGGTATTGGTAACTTAAACCCAGACGATATCGAAACCATGTCTGTGTTAAAAGGTAATTCTGCCGCTGCACTATATGGCTCTTTAGCCTCAAATGGGGTTATTCTTATTACAACTAAAAAGGGGAAAACCAACCAAGGGCTTCAAGTAGAAATAAACTCGAACTATGTTTTTGAAGAAGCGATAAATCATCTAGATCCCCAAACCGAGTACGGTCATGGACTTTTAGGACAAAAACCAACAACACAAACCGAAGCCTGGGACGCTGGAGAGTTCTCTTGGGGTGCCAAATTAGATGGCTCTAGCGTTATTCAGTTTGATGGGGTGAGCAGACCTTATTCTTATTCTGGAGATAATTTCGATAAATTCTACCGCACCGGTAGTACATTTACAAATACCATAGCATTAAGTGGTGGAGCGGAACGCTTAGGATACAGGTTTTCGGCTTCAAATATGGAAAACGAAAGTGTTATGCCAAATTCTGGAATGAAGAGACAAACGTTTAGTATGAACATGCATGGAAGTGCATTAGATGACAAACTGTCCTTTCAAACCAGTGCGCAATATATCTTTCAAAATGTTAGAAACAGACCACAATTGGCAGATTCTCCATACAACGCGCATTACAGTGTGTGGCAATTACCGGTAACAATCAATGTTTTAGATTTAAGAGGCGATCCAGACCGTTTAGGGGCTAACCCTGAAGATGCCACAGATTTATACGGTAGTACCATGGGGCAAAAAGGTTATGAGTTATTGCCAACTAGCTCCATTTGGTTTCAAAATCCATATTGGGCAGCTTATCAACAAACCAATAACATTGGTAAAAATCGTATCCTTGCGAGTGCTTCGCTTCAATATGAAATTAACGATTGGGCATATGTTAAAGCCAGAGGTGGTGTTGATCAATTCGATCGTATAACAGAAGATGTTTTTCCAACAGGAACGGGACACAACTTAACTGGTGGCATGAATCAAGGCCAGTTAAAATATAAACAATCTAATTTTGATGTCATGGTAGGTTCAAGCCATGAATTCGATAATGGTATTGCCTACGATTTCTTAGCAGGAGCCAATAAAATGCGACTACAAGAAAATGGTACTTACGCTTACGGTAATAACTTTGCCTTACCATTTTTCTATTCCATAGCAAACGGTATAAATAATGGTGGTAGTAGTTCTTTTGCTAAATTAGGGTCACATTCTGTTTACGGTCAGGCCGAAATATCATACAAGAACTGGTTGTTTTTAACAGGTTCGGCAAGAAATGATTGGTTCTCGGTGTTAGACGGTAGAGATATTTTCTATCCTTCTGTTGGGGTAAGCGCCGTTTTATCAGATGTGCTTAAATTGCCGGAAGCTATAAATTATGCTAAAGTAAGAACCTCATGGGCCCAGGTTGGTGGTGTAGGCGATATTAACGCGTACTCTTTAAACCAAACTTACAGCTTAGGTCGAGCGCAATTAGGTATCCCGAGAGGTGCCATTACAAGTGGCTCAGTAAGAAATGCCAATCTTAACCCATTATTGGTAACAGAGTTAGAGTTAGGTTTTAATTTGCAGTTTTTTAATAACAGATTAGGTGTAGATTTTTCATACTACGACAAAAAAACCGAGGATGATATTTTAAGTGCTGGTATTTCTTATACCTCAGGATACAGCTCTACCATTGTAAATATTGGTGAACTGTCTAATAAAGGTGTCGAGTTGTTATTAACCGGAACTCCAGTAATGACAGACAACTTTAAATGGGATGTGTCCTTTAACATGGGCTACAATAAAAGTGAAGTAGTTAGTTTGGTTGATCCTGAAAATGACGAAGAGCGATTTAATATAGGGTTAAGTAGAGCAAGACATGCATGGGTAACCCATATTGAAGGCATGCCTTTTGGGCAAATTACAGGTAGTGTATATCTTAGGGATTCTAATGGTGAAATAGCATTGGATGCCAATGGACTGCCACAAGTAGATACCGATGCCGGTACCGTGGCCTTTGGCACAGGAGTACATCCTTTTAATGCCGGCTTACAAAACAGTTTTAGATACAAAGACTGGCGCTTAAGCTTCTTAATTGACATGAGGGATGGAGCCGTAGGACATAGTGGTACCAACCAGCAATTATATCGCAGAGGGGTGCATAAAAACACCTTGGTAGGTAGAGAAACCGGAATTGGTGGCCGGCCAGCAAGCGAGATTAGAAATTATTATACTAAAATATTCAATGATATTGCTGAAGAATTTATTTACGATGCAGGGTTTATTAAATTAAGAGAACTTTCGCTTGGTTACAATGTACCTTCAAAATTTTTGGAAAAAACCTTTATACGTAAAGCAAGTATCTCGGCAGTAGGACGAAACCTTTGGTTAATACACTCAAATGTAGATAATATAGATCCAGAATCTAGTTATAATGCCGGTAATGCCCAAGGATTAGATTTCTTTGCCATGCCACAGTCAACCTCGTTTGGGTTTAATGTGAATCTTACTTTTTAGTAATAATTAAATAAATAAATAGTATTATGAAAATAAATAAAATCAACATAAAAATTGCATATTTTTTCATGGCAGTTATGGTTTTTTCTATCACATCATGTGCAGATGAACTAGCTGAATTGAATGAAGACCCAAATGCAATTCAAGATCTACCCTATGGTCTTCAACTCACAGAAGTACAATTAGATGCAGCTGGTGGTCGTTACGAAATGCGAAGAGTCGCTTTAGGATGGGGCATATCGGCCATACAGCAGTTGGCAGATGTTAATATTGCTACAAGTTTATTGCCAGGAGATAAATACATAGACTTTATAGATTATAGCTATGCGTTATACGACAGGTACTTTATACAAGAATGTAAAGATGTGGTCGATTTAGTTGCTCGTACCGCCGATGATCCAGAGGCAACAAACTACAATGCTATGGCACGTATATTAAAAGTAATGTCCTTTCACAAAGTAACTGATATGTATGGCGATATTCCATATTCTGAAGCTGGGCAGGGGTTTATATCCAATACTTGGTTTCCCGCT
Organism: Hwangdonia lutea; assembly: GCF_032814565.1. GTDB lineage: Bacteria > Bacteroidota > Bacteroidia > Flavobacteriales > Flavobacteriaceae > Hwangdonia > Hwangdonia lutea. The sequence continues at coordinate 281,448 of NZ_CP136521.1, read as the reverse complement.
TACGATAGACAACAAGATATTTATACCGATATGCTTAACGAACTTGAAGCTGCAGCTGCTCAGTTAAGTGTTTCAGCCGAAAATCCGGGTTCACAAGATGTTATATATGGCGGTGATATTACCAAATGGAAAAAATTAGCGTATTCTATGATGCTAAGATTAGGGTTTAGACTAGTAAAAGCTGATCCGGCGGCATCAGAATCTTGGGTAAAAAAAGCTATCGCCGGCGGTGTCATGACAAACCTTGACGATGTGGCTAAAGTAGAGCACGAAATAGGCGGAGTTACAAACCCCATTGGAGAAGCTTTTTTAGTCGATAAATTCATGAGACTAAGTGATACCTTTGTAAGCTGGATGCAAGACCACAACGATCCAAGATTAGATATTCTATCTTGGGTAGAATCTGGCGGTTCACACCAAGGCTTACCAAACGGATTAGACCCTACTACACTGGCATCAAGCGGTCCGGCAGGGGGAGACCTTTTAGATTATTCGCAGGTTAATCCAGCGTTGGTACAACGAGACTCTCCATCCATGTTTATTACCTATGCCGAAGTAGAATTTATGCTAGCCGAGGCTATTGTTCGCGGATGGCATACCGGCGATGCAGAAACCCACTATAATAATGGGGTGCGTGCCGCCATGGCAAACTGGGGCTTTTATGGTGTTGCTGCACCTAGCACTGGTGATGTTGATGCGTATTTAGCAGCCAATCCTTATGATGCTGCAAATGCTTTGGAAGTGATAGGCGAGCAATATTGGGCAGCAACATTCTTAAACCCATGGGAAGGTTTTTCTAACTGGAGACGTGTAGAGTTCCCCGTTTTAACGCCAGTTAATTATACTGGAAATGCTACAGGCGGAACTATCCCAAGAAGGATGAAATACCCAATTGTGGAGTTTAGTGTAAATGGCGACAACGTAAATGCAGCCATCGCAAATCAAGGCCCAAATGAGTATACTACCAGAGTTTGGTGGGATAAAAATTAAATAATTGGATTATAAAAATAAACCGTCTTTTTTTCATACTTAAAGACGGTTTTAGTTAGTTTTTTAGAATTAGTTTAAAAAAGGTAGACCTTACCAATAGATCTGCCTTTTTTTTTAGAATTTTCATGCTAAACCAATCAAAATATTTGCTAACTAGCTTTTTGAATAAATTGCCTTTTGTTGTAGATTTATCAAACCGTATAAAATAATTATAGCTTCTATAAATGAATGTCATATTTAAAAATAAAACAGCCTATTTGATCGCGCTAATCGCATTTACCAATACTATTTTAAATTCTCAGAATTTTAATGGCGATATTAAAAATAATACGCTTTTTGAATTAAAGAAATCATCGAGTACCGGGATATCTTTTAATAATGCAATCGAAGATACTCCAGAAGCAAATGTGTTAATCTATGAAGCCTTTTATAACGGTGGCGGTGTTGCTATTGGCGATTTTAATAATGATGGGTTACCCGATATTTATTTTGCCGGAAATCAGGTGGAAGATAAGCTTTATTTAAACCTAGGCGATTTTAAGTTTAAAGACATTACTAAATCTGCAGGAATTTTAAATCGAGGTGGATGGTCAACAGGTGTGAGTATTGTTGATATTAATGGCGATGGATATAAAGATATTTACGTTTGTAAAAGTTTATACGACGACAAACCGCATTTAAGGATAAACGAATTATACATAAATAATGGCGATTTAACTTTTACCGAATCGGCCGCATCTTATCGAGTTAATGACCCTTGGAGAAGTATGCACGCTAATTTTTTTGATTATGACAAAGATGGCGATTTCGATTTGTTTTTAATCAATCAAGCTCCAAACCCTTCCATGTTATCCAACTTAAAAGGAAAAAATTGGTTAGACCCAAAATTGACTTACCGATTTTTAAAGAATAGCAATGGCATTTTTGAAGAGGTTACCAAAACCTCCGGATTGGAAAATGTAGGCTATGGGCTTAGTGCCGTTACCGCAGATTTTAATAATGACGGTTGGCCAGATTTATATGTAGCCAATGATTACGAAGGCCCCGATTTTTTATACATTAATAATCAAGACGGAACCTTTACCAATAAAATAAACGAGTATTTAAGTCATATTTCGTTTTTTAGTATGGGCACCGATGTTGGCGATATTAATAACGATGGGCTTTTAGACCTCGCTGTTGTTGATATGGTTGCAGAAGACAACTTTAGGATAAAATCAAATATGTCGGGAATGAATCCCCAAGAATTTTGGAATATCGTTAATTTAAACGGCCACTATCAATATATGTACAACACCATTCAATTAAACAGAGGCTTAACCAAAACCAACGATTTGCTATTTAGCGATGTGGGTCAAATTATGGGCGCTTCCAGTACCGATTGGAGTTGGTCGCCAATATTTGCCGATTTTGATAACAATGGTTTTAAAGACCTTTTTGTTACAAACGGAATAAAACGCGATGTTAGAAATACCGATGCTTTAAAAAAGATAGATGAGTATTTAAATGAATTATCAGAAAAACATCCATCAAAAAATCTTGTAAATAATGTGCCGGAATTAAAAAAAGTGGTTTCAATTGAAAAAATGCTAGGATTTTTCCCAGCACAAAAACTACCAAACTATACCTTTAAAAACAACGGCGATTTAAAATTCGAAAAAGCCAGCAAATCATGGGGCTTAAATCAAAATTCTTTTTCGTCTGGTGCTGCTTATGGCGATTTAGATAACGATGGCGATTTAGATTTAGTGGTTAATAATGTAGATGATATGGCGTTTGTTTATGAAAATAATTCAAATAAAATATCAAAAAACAATTACCTCAATATAAAATTTAAGGAGGGCAATAAACACAAAAGTTTCTTTGGCACTCGGGCAACCGTTTATTACAATGGCAACCAACAAGTAAGCGAATTAACTAGCGCCAGAGGGTTTTATTCCAGTAGCGAAGATATCATTCATTTTGGTTTAGGGGCTGTTAAAAAAGTAGATAGTCTGGTTATAAAATGGTACAATGGCGATCGGTCGGTTATTAATAAAATAAAGACCAACCAAACACTTGTTTTGGATAGAGCGGACTTAAAATCGTTACCCGATTTAATTACAAAAGCACCAACAAATACGATTTTTGAAGACGTTACTGAAGCACTGAACATGAGCCACTATCATAAAGAGAATATTTTTGATGATTATGAAAGAGAAGTGCTCCTGCCGCATAAAATGTCGGTTCTCGGACCAAGTTTAGCGGTTGGCGATATTAATAATGACGGGAGAGAAGACTTTTTTGTTGGCGGTTCTGTGGGAGAAAATGGCAGTTTTTTCACCCAGAACGAATCTGGGAAGTTTTCGCCATTAAGCGATGAGTTTTATAAAAGTTACGTGTACCACGAAGATATGGGAGCATGTTTGTTTGATGCCGATTTAGATGGCGATTTAGACTTGTATGTTTCAAGCGGAGGTAACGAATACGATGCAGGCAACGGTTTGTATCAAGATAGATTGTATCTTAACGATGGCTCAGGGAAATTTACATTAACCAAGAATGTTTTACCAGAATTACGGGCTAGTGGCGGAAAAGTAATTCAAGTGGATTATGACAGCGATGGTGATATCGACCTCTTTGTTTGCGGTAGGCAAGTACCGGGAAAGTACCCCGAACCGGCTGAAAGTTATTTGCTTAAAAATAAATTAAAAGAAACCGGAACATTAAATTTTGAAAAAATTGTTAATGACGATTTTAAAAAACTGGGCATGGTAACCGATGCTAATTGGACGGATTATGATAACGACAATGATTTGGATTTGATTGTAGTGGGAGAATGGATGCCCGTTACAATTTTTCAAAACAACAAGGGACAGTTTAAAAATATCAATTCTAATCTTTCAGGTACCACGGGATGGTGGTACAGTATAGCATCGGCGGATATTGATAACGATGGTGATGAAGATTATATTATTGGCAACTTAGGTTTAAATTATAAGTATAAAGCCAGCATTGACGAGCCTTTTACCGTGAACTATGGCGATTTCGATCAAAATGGTAAAAACGATATTGTTTTGGGCTATTATAATTATGGCGAACACTATCCGTTAAGAGGACGCTCGTGTTCCAGCCAACAAATTCCCGATTTAAAAAAGAAGTTTAAAAGCTATAACGAGTTCGCAGGAGCCAGTTTAGTGGATGTTTATAGTTCCGATTTATTAAATCAATCCTTGGAATATAAAGCCAATACATTCAGTAGTATATGTCTTGAAAACTTGGGTAATGGCAAATTTAAAATCCATGAATTACCCAGAATGGCTCAACTGTCATCTATCAACGGAATTGTTATTGACGATGTGGATAACGATGGCAAAAAAGATGTAATCATAGCCGGTAATATGTATGGATCGGAAGTTGAAACCCCTCGAAACGATGCAAGCGTAGGCCTGTTTTTAAAAGGAAATGGCGACTGTACTTTTAACGAGGTTGCCATGCAAGAGAGTGGTTTAAGCTTGCCTTATGATGTGAAAAAACTAAAAACCATTCATATTAATGGTAAAAAACATCTGATTGTTGGCATTAATGATGGCCCTATAAAAATAATTAAATACGAGTAAATCCTATAAAATGCATAAGAGTCGCTTCATCATATTAACTGTTTATTTTTTAGTATTGTTTTTTGTTGGTTTTAAAGGTTATTCACAAGAAAACGAGCCATTGTTCACCTTACTTTCAACGGAGCAAACCAATATAGATTTTAACAACACCATTGAAGATAAAATTGAGCACAACATCTTAATTTATTCCAACTATTACGGTGGTGCCGGTGTTGGTGTTGGTGATTTTAATAACGATGGTTTACAGGATGTTTTTTTCGCAGGAAACTTAGTTGGCGACCGTTTATATGTAAATAAAGGGGAGTTTCGGTTTGAAGATATAACACAATCTTCAGGCATTACGGATAACGGCGGTTGGTCTTCAGGCGTTATTATTGGCGATATTAATAATGATGGTTGGCAGGATATTTACGTAACTAGGGAATTATATGATGGCAACCCAGAAATCCGAAGAAATAAATTATATATAAATACCTCCAAAAACCAAACAAACGGGAAAATAACTTTTAAGGAATCATCAAAAGCCTATGGTTTGGATAATTCTGAAAGAACACGGCACGCCACTTTTTTAGATTACAATAAAGATGGTTTGTTAGATGTGTTTTTGCTTAATCAACCACCCAATCCAGGGAATTATTCAAACATGTATTATGTTGACAGAAAGCAAGAACGATTTTCTCCAAGGTTGTTAAAAAACAATGGAAACGAAACGTTTACAGATGTCACCTCAAAAGCAGGACTCTTAAAATTAGGCAATGCCAATAGCGTTTCGGTTTTTGATGCCAATAACGATGGTTGGCAAGATATTTACTTAGCCCACGATTTTAAAGCTCCCGATGCACTTTACATAAACAACAAAGACGGATCATTTACCAATGTTGCCGATGAATCGTTGCGCCATATTTCCTATTTCAGTATGGGCGTTGATGCCGCAGATATCAATAATGATGGCAATCTCGATGTTATGGTTTTGGATATGGTTGCCGAAGACAACTACCGTATTAAATCGAATATGAGTGGTATGAATCCGCAGTCGTTTTGGAACATTGTAAATAGCGGTGGCCACTACCAATACATGTTTAATACTCTGCAACTCAATCAAGGGGTTTTTTCTAACACACCACAGTATAGTGATGTGGCTCAATTGGGAGGCGTGTCGAGTACCGATTGGAGTTGGTCAAATGTCATGGCAGATTTTGATAACGATGGCTTTAAGGATATTTACGTAACCAACGGGTTGTTTCGGGATATTAGAAATACAGATTCCGATAAAGAAGTTGGAAAATATATTACCAAAGTAGCCGATGATTTTGTAAAAAACAACCCTACAGCCGGCGATGTCACCCTTTGGGAAATATTAGATTTAGAGGAAGCACTTAGTCTCGTACCTTCAGTAAAAATTTCAAATTATGCTTTTAAAAATAAAGATGGATTAACTTTTGATAAAGTTTCGGAGGACTGGGGATTGGACCAAAAAACATTTTCAGCTGGTTGTGCTTATGCCGATTTGGATAATGATGGCGATTTAGATTTGGTGGTAAATAACGTGAATGATGTAGCTTCCATTTATAAAAACAATCGCAACGAAAAACCCAACAATTATTTTTTACGGGTGGCGCTCACAAATACAGAATCTAATAAACCGTTAATCGGGTCGAGGGTTGAAATTACTCAAAATAACACAACACAGCTTTACGAATTTACAAGCGTAAGAGGCATGTATTCTTCAAGTGAGCAAGTTGCCCATTTTGGATTAAATGATAATAGTAGCATTGAGACTTTAACCATTACTTGGCCAAATCAACAACAAAGTATTTTAACAAATATTAAACCAAATCAGCTGTTAACTATAGATTTTGGTACAACTAAAAAAGCCGATCAACCAAAACTACAGCCTAAGCAAACTCTATTTACCGAAACCCATAATTTTAATCACATTCACAAAGAAAATATTTTCGATGATTTTGATAAACAAGTTTTATTGCCTCACAAGCAGTCTCAATTTGGTCCTGCATTAGCGACAGGCGATGTTAATGGCGATGGATTGGAAGACGTATTTGTTGGAGCGGCTACGGGTTATCCCGCTACCTTATATGTTCAAAATAAAAAAGGTTCATTTAAAAAAGCCGTTCAAAATTCATTTTTAGAGGATGCGAAATTTGAAGATATCGATGCCTTGTTTTTAGACATTGATAACGATGGCGATATAGACTTATATGTGGTAAGTGGAGGCAATGCCTGGGAGGCCAATTCAAAGCACTACCAAGATCGTGTTTATTTAAATAACGGAAAGGGAAAGTTCACTTCTTCTAAAAAAACACTGCCAAAATTTACAGAAAGTGGTGCTTGTGTACGTGCCTTTGATTATGATAACGACGGTGATTTGGATTTATTTATAGGTGGCCGACATACCCCATGGGATTATCCGTCGCCAACAAATAGCCGCATTTTAAATAATGAAAAAGGTGTTTTTAAAGATGTTACTAAATCAATCGCTAAAGACCTTTTAAAGATCGGTATGGTTACCGATGCGGTTTGGATGGATTATAATAACGACGGGCTTACAGATGTCATTTTAACAGGCGAGTGGATGCCCATTACGTTTATTAAAAATACCGGCGAATCATTTGTAAAGGATGTTAGCAATAATGGATTATCAAATTCAGAAGGTTGGTGGTACAGCATTGCCGCAAGCGACATGGATAACGATGGCGATCTCGACCTAGTTGCTGGAAATCTAGGATTAAACTATAAGTACCAAGCCACAGAACACGAACCTTTTGAAGTCCATTATGACGATTTTGATGATAATGGGCATAAAGATATTGTATTGAGTTACTATAATTTTGGCGAGCAATTTCCGCTAAGAGGTAGGTCCTGCTCATCCCAACAAGTACCAAAAATCGCCAAAGAAATTAAAACTTATAACTTATTTGCATCGTTAAATCTTAAGGATGTTTATGGCGAATCTAAACTGGCAACAGCCCTACATTATCAGGCTAAAACCTTTGCTAGTGCTTATATTGAAAACAAGGGCGATGGTAGCTTTAAATCTACACCACTTCCAAATGAAGCCCAGTTTTCTAATATAGACGGTTTTATTTTAGAAGATTTTGATGAAGATGGCCATAAAGATATTTTATTTGTTGGCAATATGTATCCGGTAGAGATTGAAACTACCAGAAACGATGCCGGTGTTGGCCTTTACTTAAAAGGAGACGGAAAAGGTAATTTTAAGGCCATCAATGCAAATGAAAGTGGTTTTTTTGTATCTGAGGATGCCCAATCTATGGCTAAAATTAAAGTGAAGAACAACACATTGGTAATAGTGGCCATTAACAATGATTCGTTAAAGAGTTTTAAATTAAATGCGAAATAAAAAATGAATATAATTTCAACCAATCCATCTCGAAATTATGAACCAATAGGAGAGGTGCAGATTACCTCAAATAAAGAGATTGAAGCGTTGGTTAAGAATGCCCATAACGCCCAAAAAAAATGGGAGAAGCTAAAATTGTCTAAACGAATCTCGTATTTGAATGATTTGCTAAATCGATTTAGTTTGGAGCGTGATACATTGTCGCAACTATCTAGCCAAGAAATGGGAATGCCTATTTCTCAGGCGAGAGGCGATATGGAAAATGGGTTGAATTACTTTTCATGGTATCTCGAAAATGCTTCAAAATACTTAAGTCCCGAAATTACGTATCAAAAGGACGGAGAGATAAATGAAGTCCATTATATGCCCATAGGTGTTGTGGCTTCAGTTATTTCATGGAATTTTCCTTTCTCTATTTTTGTGTGGCAGGTCATCCAAAACTTGATTGTAGGTAATGTGGTAATTTTTAAACATTCTGAAGAAACCCCGTTATTTGGAAAAGAAATAGAACGAATTTTTAAAGAATCCAATATTCCCGAAGGTGTTTTTACAGAGGTTTTTGGCGGAAAAGAAACAGGTGAGTTTTTAATGCAACAAGATATTGACATGATTACGTTTACCGGAAGTTCAAAAGTCGGTAAAAAGCTTTATCAAATTGGAGCCGAAAAATTCATTCCCGTATTGATGGAATTAGGAGGTTCTGCTCCGGGAATTGTTTTTGAAGATGCCGATTTAGATAATATAATAGAAAGTTTATACATTAAACGTTTTTTAAATTGCGGCCAATGTTGCGATGGGTTAAAACGGCTCATTGTTCATGAAAGCAGATTGGATGAAACAATAGAAAAACTAACTGAAATAATCGGGAATAAAAAATTCGGTCTGTCGGAAGATGAAGATACCCAAATTGGGCCACTCGCATCTAAAACGCAAGTTGATACGATTGAAAAACAAGTTAAAGATGCTATAAATAAAGGAGCTAAGGCAGTTTTGGGCGGAAAACGCCCCAATCATTTAAAAGGCGCTTTTTTTGAGCCTACCATTTTGGTAAATGTAACAAAAGATATGGCCGTTTGGAACGAGGAAGTGTTCGGTCCTGTATTGCCCGTAGTGTCCTTTAAAAATTATGAGGAAGCTATCACATTAGCAAATGATACAAAATATGGTTTAGGCGGCTATGTTTTTACTGAAGACAAAAAACTTTTTAATCAAACGGTTTTTGATGTTAAAACAGGCATGTTGGCGCATAACAGCACAAGTTATGTGAAACCGTGCAATCCCTTTGGTGGTATTAAGGAATCTGGTATGAGTAGAGAAAATGGAAAATTTGGATTTCACGATGTTTGTCAAATCAAAATAATATCAAGAGATGAATAAAACAATTTTCACTAAAAATTAAATGTATGGACAAATTTGTACTCTCTAACCTAGACTTAGGTATTATCATTGGGTATTTTATATTTATAATGATATTGGGTTTTTACATTGGTAAAAAACTAAAATCTGCCGATGATTATTTCTTAGCAGGAAGATCCATGATTTGGCCATTCATAGGCATTTCATTATTTGCCTCAAATATTTCAAATGCTAACCTGTTGGGTTTAGCGGGTGAAGCCTACGAATCTGGAATTGCTGTTTTTAATTATGATTGGATGGCGGTTGTAGTTCTTGTTTTATTTGCCGTATTTATTTTGCCAATTTATCTAAAATCCAAAATGTTCACACTACCGGAATATTTGGAAAAAAGGTTCGATCAGCGCTCAAGACTCTATTTTTCAGCTTTAACATTAGTCGGTAACATTGTTATAGAAGCGGCCGCCGTTTTATATGCGGGTGCTTTAGTTGTGCAATTAATATTTCCAGATATTCCCGTTTGGCAAATTGTAACTGTTTTGGCTGTGGTTGCTGGCGCCTATACTATATCAGGTGGCCTGAGTGCTGTTATTTATACCGATGCTATTCAGGCTTTGTTACTTGTTATGGGGTCGGTAGTTATAACGATTATTGCTTATAATTCCATTGGAGGAATGGAAGGCTTTAATGAAGTTGCAACTCCAGGTACTTTAGACCTTATAAAACCAGTGGATGACGAATCCTTGCCTTGGCCTGCATTAATAGTGAGTTTACCTTTACTTGGTTTTTATTATTGGACAACAAATCAATTCATCACCCAGAGAATATTAAGTGCAAAAAGTATCGATCATGGGCGGTGGGGCGTTTTATTCGCAGGTTTCTTAAAACTGATAACCTTATTCATTATGATATTGCCAGGTGTGATGGCACGGAAACTTTATCCCAATCTCGAAAATGCAGATTTAGTATTGCCAACCATGATATTCGATTTATTACCTCAAGGCATTATAGGTTTAGTTGTTGCAGGAATAATAGCGGCATTAATGTCGAGCTTGGATTCTACACTAAATTCTGCATCCACATTAGTTACCATGGATTTTGTACATAAGTTTAAACCCAATCTCAACACAAAACAGTTAATGAAAGTGGGGCGGATAACCACCGTCTTATTTATGGTTTTTGCTGTGCTTTGGGCGCCTCAAATAGCAAAATTCGATTCATTATTTAGGTATTTACAAACCATGCTATCTTATATAACCCCACCCATTGTAGCCGTATTTTTATTCGGGATTTTTTGGAAAAGAACTTCTTCAAATGCAGCATTCTATTCTTTATTAATAGGAATGGCAACGGGAATTTTCATATTTATAAACAATGTCATTTTCGAATCCATAGATGTTCATTTCTTATATGTGGTTCCAATCTTATTTGTTACCACTAGCATGTCACTTATAATTTTCAGTTTGTATTCAAATGAAATAAGTAAAGATATTGAAAAATTAATGTGGACAAAAGATTCCTACCGACAAGAAACTATAACATTAAAGAACGTAAAATGGTATTTGAATTATAGAAACTTATCCATTATTCTTTTAATTATAACGGCAATTTTAGTGTACATATTTAGATAAAAAAACATAACAAAATGATAGAAAGCAATAACAATAAAACGAAAGAGAAATTGAATATTAACAGCCTTATCTCTAAAATGACACTAGAAGAAAAAGTGTCTATTATCCATGCATCTCAAAAATTTGAATCGGGAGGCGTAGAGCGTTTAGGGATTGATAATTTGGTGGTTTCCGATGGGCCTCATGGTATACGTCCAGAATTAATTCCAGATATTGTTGCTTTTGTACAGGCCGGAAGGAACGACGATTTTTCGGTGTATTTACCAACTGAATTAGCCCTAGCTTCAACATGGAATATCGATTTCGCATACGAGTTTGGTAAAACATTAGGTGCTGAAGCAAGGCATAGAAATAAAGAAGTTTTGTTAGGTCCAGGAATAAATATTATCAGAACACCTCTTAACGGGCGAAATTTTGAATACTTGAGCGAAGACCCTTATTTAACAAAAACATTAGCCGTAAAATATATTATTGGCGTTCAAGATCAAGGTGTAGCGGCATGTGCCAAACATTTGGTAGCCAATAATCAGGAATGGGAAAGGTTTACCATAAGTTCTGAAATGGATGAAAGAACCTTACAGGAAATATATTTGCCAGCCTTTAAAGCTGCCGTTTTAGAAGGCGATGTAAAGTCTATTATGGGCGCGTACAATAAATTTAGAGGGCAATATTGTTGTCATAATGATTATTTATTAAATCAAATATTAAAAGAGAAATGGGGATTTGAAGGCTTGGTAATGTCCGATTGGAACGGTACCCACGATACTATTGAGGCCGGTAATAACGGGTTGGACCTCGAAATGGGAACCGAACAAGAGTGGGATAATTACTATATGGCGAATCCGTTAATTGAAGCCGTTAAGAACAACCAAGTGCCCATGTCTAAAATAGACGATAAGGTAAAGCGAGTGCTTAAAGTAATGGCTTTTGTTAGGGATTTTGATGCCAGTGATTTAGAACCTTTGGATACAGACAAACACGACCGTTTTGCCTTAAAAGTAGCCAGAGAATCTATTGTTTTACTTAAAAACGATAATCAGTTATTACCGCTAAATCCTTTTAGTTTGAAAAAAGTACTAGTGGTTGGTGCGAATGCCACTAGAAAACATGCGATAGAAGGTGGTAGCTCACAGGTTAAAGCCCGCTATGAAGTGACGCCTTTAGAAGGCATTCAAAATCATTTTAAAAATATAGACATTATTTATTGCCAAGGCTACTCAGAAGAAGAGGACGCTAATGCTGATGCGCTAAGGGAAGAAGCCGTAAATGCAGCTAAAAGTGCCGATGCGGTTATTGTAGTTGGCGGACTTAACCATACGGGACATGATCGGGAATATATTGATAGAGTTGATATGAATTTGCCTTACGGTCAGGACGATTTAATCGAGGCTATAGTCGATGCAAACCCTAAAACCATTGTGTCTTTAGTGGCAGGTACACCAAATAATATGAACCGATGGATAGATAAAACGCCCGCGGTTATCCAAGCTTGGTATAACGGTATGGAAGGGGGCAACGCTTTAGCGGAAGTGCTTATCGGAAAAACAAATCCCTCTGGAAAACTTACCATTACTTTTCCCAAAGAATTAACCGATTCTCCGGCGCATACAAGTCCGAAATCATACCCCGGAGTTGATGGAAAAGTGTTTTATGATGAAGGCATTATGGTGGGTTACAGACATTTTGATACGCATAATATAAAACCTCAATTTTGTTTTGGTCACGGATTATCGTATACGTCTTTCAAATATAGTAATCTGAGTGTTTCAAATTCAAAGTTAACAGAAGATAAAGAAACTATCCAGGTTACATTTAACGTGGAAAATTCGGGGAGCTTAACAGGTTCAGAAATTAGTCAATTATACATTGCTCCAAAAAACAGTTTGGTAAAAAAGGCGGCAAAAGAATTAAAAGGATTTTCGAAAGTGAAATTGAATCCAAATGAAAATCAAAATATAGCATTGACTTTAACCAAAGCCGATTTTCAACATTTCGATGAGGATAAAAACGAATGGACAATCGAGCCTGGGAGCTACGATATTTTAATAGGAAGCTCTTCCGAAAATATACATCTCACCACAACGATCCAAGTCGAATAATAAATGGATGAACAGCAAGCGGCACTAACGATTAATTTTTTTGAGGTTTTATGGAACAAATATTTCAGCATTTAAAAAGTAAAATTAAAGGCGAGGTTTTAACCGATGCGGCGTCTTTAGGGATGTATTCAACAGATGCTAGTATTTACCAAATTAAGCCGATAGCTATTGTATTGCCAAAGGATGCTGACGATGTTGGCATCGCCATAAACACAGCTTATGCCAACAATATGGCCATTTTGCCACGAGGTGCAGGCACAAGTTTGGCGGGTCAAACCGTTGGAGAATCTATGATATTGGATTTTTCAAAATATATGAATGCCATCATAAAAATTAATGAAACCGAAAAATGGGTTCGGGTACAACCGGGTATGGCGAGAGACGATTTAAACGCTGTTTTAGCACCTTTAGGATTGCATTTTGCACCCGATCCCGCCACGAGTAGCAGAGCCAATGTTGGCGGTATGGTTGGCAATAATTCATCGGGTACTAAAAGTGTTTTATTCGGAAAAACGGTAGACCACATATTGGAAGCCCATGTTATTCTAGCCGAAGGAACATTATTGAATTTAAAGAATTATTCACCGGAAGAATATCAAAAAAAAGCTTCACAAAACAATCGTGAGGGTGAAATTTATAAAACTTTCAAAGATTTAGTACTCAAAAATAAAGAAGAAATAAAAGCGCGTTTTCCAAAGGTAATGCGACGCGTTGGCGGTTATAATTTAGACGAGTTTGTTTATACTGATGATTGGAATTTAAGCAAACTTATTTGTGGTAGTGAAGGAACACTCGCTACAACGGTGGAGCTGAAACTGAATCTTGTTGATCTTCCAAAGCATAAATCGGTTTGTGTGGTGCATTTTGCTGAATTGCTCGAAGCTATTTCTGCCGTAGAATCTATGTTGAAATTCAATCCTTCCGCAGTAGAAATTTTAGATAAAACCGTAGTTGGGTTAAGTAGGGAAAATTTATTGACAAAGCACCATTGCCATTTTATCGAAGGCCATCCTGCCGCTATTCTTATCGTTGAATTTTACGGCGATACCGAAGCGGATGTATTGCACAGACCGCAAAAAATGATAGCTCATTTAAAGGAGAACAACTTCGGGTATGCGTATCCTTTATTCCCCGAAGGAAAATCTTATGACGATGTCTGGGTGGTTCGCAAAAAGGGTTTAGGGTTAATGCTCGGTTTAAAAGGAAACAAAAAACCATTACCATTTATTGAAGATGCTGGAATTCCGTCAGAATCATTACCAGAATATATAGATGAAGTTTTGAAGGTTTGCGAAAAATACGGAACCAAAGCAGCTATGTACGCCCATGCAAGTGTTGGAGTTATTCATGTAAGGCCCATTTTGGATTTAAGATTGGCTGAAGATATTGAACGGCTAAAAAACATTACCGAAGACACTTTTCAGTTGGTTATGAAATATAAAGGGTCTTGGAGCGGCGAACATGGCGATGGTTTGGTACGAAGTGCGTATAATAAACGGTTTTTTGGTGATACGCTGTACAATGCTTTTATAGACATTAAAAAGCTAATGGATCCTAAGAATTTAATGAATCCGGGAAAAATTATTGAAGCTCAAACTATCGAACACAATTTAAGATATGGTGTCGACTATAAAGACGAAACGGTAAAAACTGAATACAATTATAAAACCGAAGAAGGTTTTGAAGCCGCAGTGCATATGTGTTCTGGCGTTGGTGAATGCCGAAAAGTTTTGGGCGGAACGATGTGCCCTAGTTTTAAAGCCACCAGAGATGAAGAACATTCTACACGCGGGCGAGCCAATGCGTTGCGCTTAGCCATGTCTAACCAATTGGGGGCAAATGCACTTTCCGGTAAAAGATTGCACGAGGTGATGGATTTGTGCTTATCCTGTAAAGCTTGCAAATCAGAATGCCCCAGTAATGTCGATATGGCCAAAATGAAGAGCGATGTGTTGCAGATGTATTACGACCAAAATGGGATCTCTTTTAGAGATAAATTGATACGCGATTCCTCCAAGGCAGCAAGTAAAATTTCAGGAGCCACATCGGGCCTTGTAAATACCATTCAAAAATCGAGTATATTTAAGTATATTTTAGAAAAAACTGCAGGTTTTGATAAACGTAGAACATTACCGAATTTCGCGAAAGAACCCTTTTACAAATGGTTTGAGAAAAATGCATTTAAAACCAATAAAGGGAGCAAAAAAGTGGTTTTGTTTGCAGATACCTATTTGAATTATCACGAGCCACAGATTGGAATTTCTGCACTCGAATTATTAAACTCCTGCGGCTATGAGGTTGTTTTGGCGAATGTGGGTTGTTGCCAACGTCCAAAAATTTCACATGGGTTTTTAAGAGATGCTAAAAAAGAAGGTGCAAAAACCATTGAAGGATTAAAACCATTTTTAGATCAAGGATTAAAAGTTGTGGTGTGCGAACCCAGTTGTGCATCGGCATTAAACGATGATTTGCCGGATTTAATTAGCAGTCAAGAAACAGCAGAACAATTAAAAAATGGTGTTATGATGATTGATGTTTTTCTATCGGATGAATATAATAACGGCAGGTTGGATGTGGATTTTGAACCCGTATCAGAACATGTTGCCATCCACGGGCATTGCCATCAAAAGGCATTATACGGCACAAATGCCATGAAATCATTGTTAAAAAACTCCAAAAAAGAAGTGTCAGAGATTCCATCCGGTTGCTGTGGAATGGCTGGGTCTTTTGGTTATGAAAAAGAGCATTATGATTTATCGAAAAAGATTGGCAATGAAATTCTATTTCCCGCAGTTAACAAACTAAAAAAAGATTCAGAATTGGTGGCTTGCGGATTTAGTTGTCGCCATCAAATTGAACATTTTACTGAAGCAAAACCAAAACATTTTGTTGAGGTTATTCGAGCTATAAAAAAATAAGATTTTTAAAAATACAATGTATCATGAGACAGATAAACGAGCTAAACACGAGTAACAGAATTTTAATGGGACCAGGCCCAAGCGATGTGCACCCACGAGTTTTAAAGGCGATGTCAACCCCACTGGTCGGGCATTTGGATCCGGAGTTTTTAGAGGTCATGGACGACATAAAACAAATGACGCAGCAAACATTGAAAACTCAAAACCCCTTAACATTTGTGGTTTCTGCACCCGGAAGTGCAGGTATGGAAACTTGTTTGGTAAACTTGTTGGAACCGGGCGATGAAGCTGTAATATGCATCCATGGTGTTTTTGGCACGCGGTTAGCAGATATTGCGGAGCGTTGTGGTGCTAAAGTGATAAAAGTAGAATCGGAATGGGGCAAACCCATAAATCCAGACGATGTTAAAAAAGCCTTAGCAAGTTGTAAGCCGAAGTTGTTGGCTATTGTGCATGCAGAAACATCAACCGGAGTTTTACAACCATTGGAAGAAATTAGTAAACTCACAAAGGAATCCGGTGCTCTATTGGTTGTAGATGCGGTTACCTCATATTGTGGCACCGATTTAAGAGTTGATGAATGGGGCATTGATGCGTTATATTCGGGAAGTCAAAAGTGTTTGAGTGCGCCTCCGGGATTATCGCCTGTTACTTTCAGTCAAGCCGCTATTGATGTTTTAGATCAAAGAAAAACAAAGGTTCAAAGTTGGTTTTTAGACCTCACCATGGTCAAGAACTATTGGGAAGGCGCTAAAAGAGCCTATCATCACACAGCTCCAGTTTCCGCGATGTTTGCCATGAGAGAATCGTTAAGATTGGTATTGGAAGAAGGATTGGAAAATCGTTTTAAAAGACATCAGCAAAACCATGAACTATTAAGAGATGGACTGGAAAATTTAGGCTTTGAGTTTTTGGTTGAAAACGCCTATAGATTACCCATGTTAAACGCCGTTAAAATCCCTAAAGGATTAGACGAACTCGCCATTAGAAAACAATTATTAAATGAATATAATATTGAAGTTGGGGGCGGTTTGGGGCCATTTGCAGGTAAGATTTGGCGCGTTGGATTAATGGGTGAAAGTGCCACCATAAATCATGTAAATATGTTGTTGGGTGCTTTAAAAGCTATCATTTAAAATTATATAAAATAATGAAAATTATAAGTCGGTTATTTCAATTGTTGATTTTTTTAATCTGTTCAAATCTCAGTAGTCAAAATACACCCCATTTCGAGTCAAAATTTACCGTTGCACATTTAAAAAATGCACCCGTTAAACTCATTCCCTTTCCGCAAGAATACAAATGGCAAGATGGTTATTTGAATGTATCGGAAGTTACCATTGATTCAAAAGAAATAAGTAATCAAAATACGGCTGCATTACTATCAGAATTAAAATCTATATTAAGTGCCAACAATGTAAAAGTATCGGCAAACGCTTCCGCTTTTATAATCTTTAAAAACGATAAAAAAATTAAAGATGAAGGCTATACATTAAAAGCCACAAAAAAAGGAATCACCATCACTTCATCAACAGAAAGTGGAAATTTTTATGCATTGCAAACCTTACGCCAGTTAATCGCTAATGCTCAAGTGCCTTTTGTGGATATTTCAGATTGGCCTAAACATGCGCTTCGCGGTTATATGATTGATGTTGGAAGGAATTACCAAAGCATGTCTAGCCTTAAAAAGCAACTGGATATTATGGCAAAATATAAGCTTAACACATTTCACTGGCATTTAACCGATAGGCCCGCTTGGAGAATAGAAAGCAAATTATATCCTGAATTAACGTATAGCAATAACCATCGCCAGACCAGAGATCCGGGAATGTATTATACCTACGATGAAATACGAGAAATTTTTAAATATGCTAAAGAAAGACATATCCAGGTCATTCCGGAAATTGATATGCCCGGGCATAGCGATTCTTTTGTTACCTCTATGGGCGTGAAGATGGAATCTGAAAAAGGTATGGCCATTTTAGAAGGTGTTTTAAATGAGTTTTTTACTGAAATCCCACAAGAAGATTGCCCGATAATCCACATTGGCTCTGATGAAGTAAAAATTCCTAACCCTAAAGGATTTATCGCGGCCATGGTAAAAATCTGTAAAGATGCTAATCGGGAGGTAATTATTTGGCACCCCGGATTAGAGGCCGATGACGATGTTATTCGCCAAACATGGGTGGCCGACGATGTAAAACCGGGCAATTACAGAGAAATAGATTCATGGAGTAATTATGTAAATGGTGCAGAACCCATGATGCAAATACAAAGGCTGTTTTTTAGGCCTATCGGATTTCCTTCGGTAAATAACGTTATTGGCGGTACCCTTTGTTTTTGGCCCGATGTAAACTTAAAACACGAATCTGAAGCATTTGAGCAAAACCCGGTTTATCCGTCAATGTTAACTTATGCTTGGACAACGTGGACGGCAGATTTAGAAAAAGGCTATCCGGAATATTATGCTAAAATGCCGTTAAAAGGAACCGAGGCATATAATTATTACAGTGCTTTTGAAGACATTTTATTGTTTCATAAAAAGAAATATTTTGCAAATGAGCCGTTTCCATATTTCCGACAAAGTGATAAAGAATGGAAACTTATAGGGCCTTTTAATAAAAATGATGGCGATGAAATATTGAAAGAAATGAAGACATCCTATAGATACGGTGACACCATTTTGACATGGAAAAAAGCCGTTGGAAATACAATTGTAATGAAAGAACGTTGGATGAAAAATGGCCACTTTATAGAGGCTAAAGTTGGACAAGCCGTTTATGCCACGACTTATATTCATTCGGATAAGAATCGTGAAATTGAGGCAATGATAGGTTTTGAAACCGCATTACGAGCAAATAAAATACACTTAGGTGTTCCAGAAATTGGTTCTTGGGATCAGGCAGGAGGTAATATTTGGGTAAATAACAAGCCTGTTGAACCACCTTTATGGGAGAATGCCGGTTGGAAACCTTCTAAACAAACAGGTTGGGGTTCTAAAGTTGATCAAGAAATTCCTTGGGAAAAACAAGATTTTTATTGGACCAGAACACCGAGCAAAATACAATTAAATAAAGGGTGGAATACGGTTTTTGTTAAAATACCTCGAGCTACAGCCTATCAAAATTGGATGTTTACATTTATTCCAACGGATATGACTGGGTTACGATTTAGCCCTGAAAAAAGATAGTCTGTAATAATCGAATTATCTGTTAAGAAGTGTTTTTTATAATGGCACTGTGATACCTTTAATGCACAACTCTTTATTGAAGCGTTTGTTGCTAGCAACATAAAAGCCAAAAATAATTCGATTTAGTCATTCCAATAATACCGGTAGAGTAGGGTTGTGGGTATTAAATTATGATGGTGACCGTTCTAAGGTTTTGGATTTAATCTTTTTTGAAATTGGTACAATCCAAAGTATTGTGAACATATAAATTCTAGATACTTTAAAGTCAAAATAACTCAGAAGCATAAATAAAAGATATTAATTACATTTGTTTTTGCTAACACTAAATTTTTAAGTTGAATATATTTGAGATTATTGGCTGGTTTGGAGCCTTGTTGTTTATTTTCGCTTATCTATTATTGAGTTTTAAAAAGATTGAAGCAGACGAAACTCCTTACCAATTAATGAATGTTTTAGGAGCTATTTGCCTCATGGTTAATTCGTACAAAATTGACGACGATCCTAATTTTATATTAAATTTTGTTTGGATGTGTATCGGGGTAATTGCGATTATCAGTATCGTTAGAGCTAAAAGTAAGTAGTTTTATTTAGTTGAGTTCTACGGTAGTGTTCAGCTTTAAAATATCGAAAGCAGCTTTTTTGTATTCAACCAATTTCTCGTTATAAACAGTTTCATCATCAAATAAAGATAAATAGTAATACACGCCTTCAACCATAATAAAAATAAGATCGGCTGTTTGTTTGGAATTTTCAATTAGTAGATGCCCGTCCTTTTTTGCGGCCTCTATAACTTCGGATAATAATTGTCTTAAATGATTGTGGAGTTCTTTAAATTCGGTTTTAATTCTTTGGCTTCTAAATATTAAACTGAAACAACTGTAAAATACACCGTCATCAAAAAGGGCATTCCACTCTCTTGAAAACAAATTATCCACAACTTTAATAAGCCGTTCTCTGCTATTTAGCTGCTCCTCTTCGGCGAGGTATATAAACCTGTAACTTTCCAGAATAAAATTAATTAAACCAAAAATAAGCTCTTCTTTTGAAGTGAAGTAATGAATTATCAAACTAGGATTTACTCCCATTTCTTTAGCCACCTTTGCAATCGATGCATTTTCTAAACCTTCTCTTTTGGCTACATTGTAAAACGCCGAAACAATCTCTTTTTGCCTCGTTTTCTTTAAGCTTTTTCTACCCATGCCACGAATATAAGCATAAATTTTTTTTGAAAAAAAATAAATTGATTGAACGTTTATTTAATTTAATTTTTATATTAGCCGAACGTTTGTTGTGATTCTTTGCGAAAAATGCAACAAATGTTGTTAAACAATACAAACTAAACAATTCAAATTATTATGAAACAAACTTTACTTAGTTTTCCTTTTCGGAAGAAAAAAAATCAAAAACTGTTCTCGTTGCTGTTTTTTTTCGCATTTACTATTACCTGTTGGGCACAGGAAATAGAAGTTAAAGGAAAAGTTACCGACTCGAATTCGAAGCAACCCATTCCAGGTGTAAATATTGTTGTTAAAGGAACAGCCATTGGCGATGCTACCGATTTTGATGGAAACTTTTCACTCACGGTCCCATCTAAACAATCTGTTTTGGTTATTTCCTATATCGGGTTTGTTACCCAGGAAATTATCGTGGGCGACACCAATTTTTTTACCATCGAATTAATTGAAGATGCGGCTCAACTCGATGAGGTTGTAGTAACGGCTCTAGGTATAAAAAAAGAAACAAAATCTTTAGGATACGCTGTTCAAGAGGTTAAGGGTGAATCTATGGTTAAAGCGCGAGAGCCTAATGTAGTTAACTCTTTAACTGGTAAAGTTGCTGGTTTAACCATTAGAAACAGTACCGATTTATTTGCCGACCCAAGCATATCTTTAAGAGGCGGTACGCCGTTAATTGTAATTGATGGTATTCCTAGTACCGACAACGATTACTGGAAATTAAACGCCGATGATATTGCAGAAATCAGTGTATTAAAAGGTGCCACGGCATCGGCACTTTATGGATCGATTGGTAGAAGTGGTGCTTTAATGATTACCACAAAACGCGGAGAAAATGGCGTTACAAGAGTAGATTACAACACAAGTGCTATGTTTCAGCCCAGTTATATTCGTATTCCAAAAGTTCAAACTACATATGGTAACGGTGATAACGGATCGTATGCTTACGTTAATGGCGGCGGCGGCGGTACCGAAGGTGGCGGTTGGATTTGGGGTCCAAAATTAGACCAATTAGATCCATCAACACCAAGTGGCTTTAACGAGGTTGTTCAGTATAACAGTCCGATCGACCCCAATACGGGAAATCGTATTCCAATTCCATTTATATCAAGAGGAAAAGACAATGTTAAAAATTTCTTTGATACCGGACTGATTTACACAAATAACATTGCTGTTAGTGGCGGAAACGATAAAGGTAATTTTAGGGTTACAACATCTCATATTTATCAAAAAGGCGTTGCGCCAAATACGGGACTTAACAATTCATCATTTGGAGTTTCAGGGGGGTATAACCTAACCGATAAACTAAAAGTTGATGCCTCATTAACGTATAATAAACAATACACTAAAAACTTTCCACAAACAGGATATGGGCCTCACAACCAATTGTACAACTTGGTATTGTGGACTGGTGTTGATGTAGATGTACGGGATTTAAGAGATTACTGGGCCGAAGGTCAAGAAGGTGTGCAGCAAAAACACTTTAATACCTCTTGGTATAATAACCCTTATTTTATTGCTTACGAAGCTTTACAAGGTTACTACAAAGACAATACCTATGGAAACTTAAACATTAATTACGACCCCACTGAGGATTTTACGGTTAATTTTAGGACAGGATTTAACTCGTCTACAACCAATAGAGACTGGAAAGAACCGCAAAGTATTATAGGCTATGGTTCCTTATCAAAGGGCGATTATTTCTTAAACAGCTCGACTGCTTTTTCATTAAATGTCGATCTTATTGCATCGTATTCAAAAGAAATAAATGAAGATCTTAAATTTAATGCAAGTGTTGGGGCTTCAACGCGGTATTGGGATAATAGAAACCTGTCTTTACGTACAGATGGTTTAACTATTCCCGATTATTACAATACAGCAAATTCAATCAACCCATTAAAGGGCTCAAATTGGTATGGTAAAGAGTTGGTTAATAGTATTTACACTACTTTGGATGTTGAGTTTTTACGGGCGTTTTACTTAGGTATTACGGGCAGACAGGACTGGGTGTCCACCTTACCGGTAAAAAACAACAATTTCTTTTATCCATCGGTTTCTTTTTCAGCAGTAATTTCAGATTTAGTTGATTTTGGAGACCCGATTTCATTTGTAAAACTTAGAGGTTCTTGGGCCAATGTATCAGACGGTAGAACAGGAGCAACCTATTCTCACTTAACCGCATATAACAACGGGATAAGTTGGAACAATAACTCTTCATTAAACTATCCGAGCACTTTATTAAACGACGATATTAACCCTGAAACTTCTGATACTTATGAGGTAGGTTTGGATATCAGGTTTTTTAAGAGCAGATTAAAA
Source organism: Hwangdonia lutea (assembly GCF_032814565.1). Classification (GTDB taxonomy): domain Bacteria; phylum Bacteroidota; class Bacteroidia; order Flavobacteriales; family Flavobacteriaceae; genus Hwangdonia; species Hwangdonia lutea. The sequence continues at coordinate 258,735 of NZ_CP136521.1, read as the reverse complement.
CTTGATGCCACCTATTACAGCATCAAAGAAACCAATAACATTGTTACCGTGCCCATTTCGATAACCTCCGGATTTGGTTCTCGATTAATTAACGGAAACGAATACGCAAGAACAGGTGTTGAATTTATATTAGCGGGAACCCCAATAAAATCGGATGATTTTAGATGGGATATTGCCACCAACTGGAGTAGTAGCCACAGAACATTGGAAAGTGTTTACGATGGTTCCGATCGTATTGGAAATATAAAAGTTGGTTCTAGAACCGATCAAATATATTCTACACCGTACTTAAAAACACCGGGTGGACAGTTAATATATGGTTCTAATGGATTTCCGTTAAACGATACCTTTTCAAGAAGAAGAGGATATTCAGATGCTAATTGGGTGTATGGTTTTCAAAACACTTTTACCTATAAAGATTTTAGTTTAAACGTTGCTTTTGATGGTAGACTTGGAGGTCTTATTTACTCCACTACCAATCAAAAAATGTGGTGGAGTGGCACGCACCCCGGAACCGTAAACGAACATAGAGAAGCGGCCAATAATGGCGTAGATTCTTTTATTGGTCCAGGTGTTGTGGTTGTTGGCGGTGATGTGGAATACGATATTTATGGAAACATTACCAATGATACACGTGTGTACGCACCAAACACAACAAAAATCAACTACATTTCTTGGAACAAAAATACGAGCAATGCCGTTTTAGACCATTATTACAGTCAATCGTTCTTAAAGTTAAGGGAGATTACGCTTACTTATAATATTCCACAGAAATATACTAGCGCATTAAATATTGACAAAGCAGCTATTTCATTTGTGGGAAGAAATTTAGCTTTATGGTCCGATTTACCAAATGTTGATCCAGATTCAGGTTTTGATAATCTTCAAACCCCTTCAACAAGAAACATCGGGTTTAACTTGAACGTGTCATTCTAAAAAAAATACAAAAGATGAAAAATATAAAACTCTTATACAGCTTAATATTACTTATTACATTAGGAAGCTGTACAAATTTTGATGATTTTCAAAACGATCCCAATAGAACAACAAAAGGCGACCCTAGTTTGCTTTTAACAGGAATTCAAATTAGTGCATTCAATATTGTATCAACAGATGCTGCCTTTGCAAGTAGGCAAATGGTAAATGTAGAGCATAATAACACGTATCAACTATATGGTTGGCAGCGTAGTGGATTTGGCACTTACAACAATTTAAGACAAGTTTTGAAAATGGAAGAGGAAGCTACTTTGGCTGGAAAAACAGCTTACGCTGCCTTGGGTAAATTTTTCAGATCTTATTTTATGACGGACCTTACCCGAACCTTTGGCGATGTGCCGTATAGCGAAGCACTTAAAGGGAGTGCCGATGAGCCCATTTTTACAGCAAAATACGATAAGCAAGAAGATATTTATATTGGTATTCTTGATGAATTGGACGAAGCAAACACCTTGTTATCTAGTGAAACCGGAACCATTAGTGGCGACCTAATTTACGGCGGTGATTTATCAAAATGGCGTAAAGCGGTAAACGCATTGAGTTTGCGTATTTTAATGTCATTGTCAAAAAAAGAGGGTAATTTTAACGTTGGTGTGGTAAGCAGGTTTAATGCCATTGTGAATAATCCGAGTCAATATCCCATATTTACATCAAATGATGATAATACTGCATTGCCATATTATGATTTAGATGGTAACGAGTATCCATATTTTAATTCCAATCAAATTAAAACGAATTATTACATGGACGAATCGTTTATAAATCATCTTAAAGACAGAGAAGATCCAAGACTTTTTGCCTTTGCTCAACGCGAAGAAAATGGTGCAAATCTTCCTGAAGATGATTTTAATGCCTATGGCGGTTTACCCGGAAGCGATTTGGCATCGGCAAATTCTGCTAGAGTGTCTCAAGGCGAAGGTTCATTGATTGCAGAACGATATTATAATGATCCCGTAAACGAGCCAAGTATAGCCATTGGTTATGCCGAGGTGCAGTTTATATTGGCAGAAGCGGCAGCCAGAGGATGGACTAGCGGAGATGCGAGTGAGCATTACCAAAATGGAATTCGCGCTTCTATGCAGTTTTATAATATAGACAGCGCTGCTATCGACACGTACTTGGCAAACCCACAAATTGTTTACAACGCATCTCAAGGCATTGAAATGATTATAACACAGAAATATTTGTCATTTTTTATGAACTCGGGTTGGGAAGCATTTTACAACCAAAGAAGAACCGGATTCCCAGAATTTTCTACCGATGGACCAGGCATTTTAAATGACGGCAACATCCCAAAACGATGGATGTATCCAGAAAGTGAAATTCAGTCAAACAGAGAAAACCTTGAAGCCGCAATAAACAGTCAATACCCTAATGGAGATACTGTAAACGGCGACATGTGGTTACTTAAAAATGAATAAAAACATAAATATATAAACAATGAAAAATATTAAATCGTTCATCTTACTGCTATCCTTGGTTGCAGTTGTGTCATGCAGCAGCGACGATAGTGTTACAGATCCCGTATATGAGTTTATTGCGTTTCAAGCCGAATCGGTAACCATAAACGAATTTGATGCCAGTGTATCACCAGAATCCATTGTAATTGATTTATTGGGCTACGAACCCAAAGAAGATATTACCGTTAACCTTTCGGTTGTTGAAAACAATGCGACCGAAGGTGTAGACTATACCTTGTCAACCAAAACCTTATTGATAGAGAAAGGGAGTTACACCTCTGAGCCTTTATTTATAAGCACTATCGATAATGTATCGGGTAGTTTGGAAGATAGAAGTGTCGATATTTATATTGAAAGTACGAGCAACCCTAACCTGAATATCGGGTTAGGGTTGGACAGTCCAACAAAAGCATTTATAAGAGTGAACATTGCTGATGACGAGTGTAGCTCGACCACCGATGTTTTTAACAATACAAATGTTCAAAATGAAACTCCTTTTGGCACGTTCACGGTTGTGGGCAGTGTTAATGGAGACGTGGTGACCTTTCAGGGTGATTTAATTGCCTATGGGCCTTTCCCAAATGCTAAAGTGGATATCACTTTAACACCTGTAGCCGAAGGAGCTACAAAGGGGAGCGCCACATTCGAGCAACAAGTTGGCGGAACCGATAACGATGGGTATGTATATGCCTTTAGTCAAGTAGGAGAAGGTACTTACGATGTGTGCTCCGGAACAGTTAACGTAGAATACGATGTGGTTTATGAGTCTGGAGGCGACTGGGTGTATTGGTACACCATCACCAATGAATTTAAACTTCCATAAGAATTGAGTTTTTAAATAGTGTTATGTTTTGGGGAAGAAGATTGTTAGTTTTTCTTCTTCCCCTTTTTTATGTGCCTATTTACAAAACAAAAAAATCAATATGAATCCATTTTTTAATCCTTTTAAAGAAAGACAAAAATGTATTACTTAGGCCTGAACATAACAAATTCAACCATAAAAGTTGCTTTGGCCAATGTGCATTCGGGTATAAAAGTAAATACGTTTGAAGCTCCTTCAAAGGGTATAAAATCATTTGAAAATGAAAAGGATGGTTTTGATGATGAAGGGTTTTGGCTCGTGGTTTGTTCGGCAATTAAAAATCTGATAAAGGATTCAAAAATTGATACGGATAAGATTTCTGGAATTGGAATTTCCTATGATTCAGAGGTGTTAGCTCTTTTTAATTTATCGCATCAAAAAACAAAACAATTGGTAGCTTTTAAAAGCTTATCGCTTTCGGATATCAAGTGGTTGTCGGAGAACGATCAAAATAAGTACCATCAAATTGATAAAATTATTTTGCTCGGAGATTTTATTGCCTATAAATTTACCCATACTATTTCTACCACTAAAGATGGGTTGGTCACATTGGGCTTATGGCATTGTGACAAGGACACGTGGGATAAAAGTGCATTGCACCGCTATCAGATTAAAAAAAGCATGATACCCACGGTTGTCGAAAATTTTAAAAATCACGGACTGGTTACACCGTCTGCGTCTCAAGACACCGGCATACCCGTTGGTACACCCATACTGTTCAGGGCAGCGCATCAAGCAAGTACAGCACTTGCCATAAATGTTTTAAATCACGGCGAAATTGCCATATCAACGCAATCGCCAACACGAATTTATGCTTTAACCAACGCATCTAACCCTAATCAAAATTTAAAAATTGACCATGAATTACCAATCGGGAAATCGATGATTTTCAAGGGCGGATATTTGAAGTACGAATGGTTGAAAAAACAGTTTAAGGAAAACTCTTATGAAATCATGAATCGTAAAGCTTCTGAAATTTCAATTGGAGCAGAAGGCGTTACCGTTTTTCCTTTTGGAAATGGAAAAGAACAGATGCTAAAAAATATTAATATTGGAACTGTTATTAAAGGTGTAAATTTAAAAAATCATTCAAAAGCACATTTGTTTCGAGCAACTTTAGAAGGTATCGCATTTGCCATGGTTTATGGTATTGAAAATTTAAAAACCAACAAAACTGAATTCCACACCATTAATGCGGTAAACGATATGTTATTTCAATCGGAAGTATTTGTAAATACCTTAACTTCGTTAGTCGAATTGAAAATTACGACTTACAATACCGATATGGCAGTAAATGCTGCCCGAGCCTGTAGCTTGAACCTTGGTGATTTTAAAAAATACCAAGACATCATTTATGAAAACGATCATGCCCAAACCTTTGAGTTATTAAAAAACAGAGAACCCTATGTGGAAGCCTACCAACATTGGAAAAATGAATTGAAAATTATTTTAAAAAATCATTTATGAGTCGATACATATTAGTAATATTTACAGCGCTTGTTTGTTTATCTTGTCACAGCATAGAAAACAAAAAGAAAGCAGATGAAGATAAAGCAACACAGCCTACAGAGCTAAAAGTAATGACCTTTAATATTTGGCAAGAAGGCACTATGGTTGCCAATGGGCTGGATAAAATAAGGGATGTTATTTTAACTACCAATCCGGATATTGTGAGCTTTACCGAAGTTAGAAATTACAACGATGAAGATTGGACTGCAAAAATTATTCAAAAACTAAAAGACAAAGGCATTGATTATTTTGGCAAATTTGCTGGCGGTGATGTGTCGTTAATAAGTAAATATCCCATAACGGCCTCTGAAGTTGTTTACGATGGCGAAGGCTCTGTGGTAAAGTACACTGTAAAATTAGAGACCAAAATACTTGTGGTAGCAGCGGCACATTTGGATTATACGGGATACGCTTGCTATTTACCTCGCGGATACTACGGCGGTACTCCAAATTGGAATCTTATAAAAGATGAAAATGGCAATAAATCGCCAGTGACCAATGTTGACGAAATTTTGGCATATAACAAAAAATCGACACGGGACGAACAAATCGCTGCGTTTTTAAACGCCGTAAAAAACGAGACCAACCCCGTAATTTTAATGGGTGATTTTAATGAGCCATCACACTTGGATTGGACCGCAAAAGCAGCAAATCGCTTTGACCACAGCGGTGTGGTTATTAACTGGCCAAGTACTTATGCGCTCTATCAAAAAGGATTTATTGATGCCTATAGAAATTTCTACCCCGATGAACTTACACAGCCGGGAATCACGTGGCCATCAAAAGTACACGGCAAGGATTCAACAAGTTGGACGCCACTTTCGGATGAACGGGACCGAATTGATTTTATCTTCTACAAAGGTCAAGGTATAAAAACCACATCGGCCACTATGGTTGGCCCAAAAGCATCCTATGCCTATAATGAATTGGTGTCTACTTTCACCGCCGAAGAAAATTTTATGGCAAATACTTTGGAATGGCCCTCAGACCATAAAGCAGTCATGGCAACATTAAAGTTTGAATAAAATCTAAAAAAAACAGAAATGATTAAGGATACAAATGGCTTTGGGAAAAATAATATAAAATCTTGGATATTCTGTATATGCTTGCTTTTAGGTTTTGTTTCGGCAGGCGCAAAAACCACAAACCGTTTAAAATTATCATCAACGTTAAACTTTAATAAAACAATTATTAAGGCCGAAAAGTTTGGTGTTATTCCCAATACTTTAAAGGACATGGCGCCAAAGCTTAATAATTTGATAAATGAGGCGTCTAAATATACAAATGTAACTATTGAGTTTCAAAAGGGTAGATACGATATTTGGCCAGAGCATTCACCAAAACGCGATTATTTTATTTCAAACACATCCAGTGAAATCGAATGCCCTTCAAAAACAAAAACTATAGCCTTGTTACTTGAAGAATTTAACGACATTACTATTGAAGGAAACGGTGCTCTGTTCGTATTGCACGGTAAAACAACCAATTTTGCTTTTGTTAATTGTAACGGCGTAAAAATGCAGAATATCAGTTTTGATTATAAGCGGCCCACAATGTCTGAGCTTAAACTTGAAAAAATCTCAAACCATAGCATTACTGCAAGTGTTAATCCGAGTTCAACGTTTGATATCTCCAATGGTCAAATCGATTTTTATGGTAAAAACTGGCATCTTAATAAGCACCACACCATCGCTATAGACCCTAAATTATCTACGGCTTATTATAGTGATTTTAGTCCGTTGTTAAACAGTCAAGCAAAAAGGATTGCTCCTTTTAAGGTTGTTTTTAAAGGCGATTTCACAGAATCCAATTATAAAAAAGGACAAGTGTTAACGGTTAGAGACCCTATTAGAGATCAAGTTGGTGGCTTTATTGGGTATAGCAAGAATATCGAATTAAAAAATGTTAATATGCATTATATGCATGGCATGGGTATTGTAAGCCAGTTTTCGGAAAATATTACTTACGACGGGGTTAAAGTTAAGCCTCGGAAAGAAACGGGCAGAAAGATTGCAGCGTTTGCTGATAGTTTTCATTTTTCAGGCTGTAAAGGGCAGATAACTATTAAAAATTGTACCACTTCTGGAGCTCATGATGATGCTGTAAATATTCATGGAACACACTTAAAAGTGATTGAGAAAATAGCTAACAATAAAATCAATCTAAAGTTTATGCATCATCAAACTTATGGCTTTGATGCTTTTTTTAAGGGTGATACTTTAAATTTTGTAAAGCCTAAAAGTTTGCAAAATTACGGTGTTGGTATTGTAAAAAAGGTCTCAAAAATAAGTGATAGAGAGCTGCAAATAACCTTGGATAATAATTTGCCCGTAGGTTTTAAAATAGGTGATGTGGTTGAAAATATAACATGGACACCTTCGGTATTAATTAAAAATAATTATTTTTCGGGTACAAACACGCGAGGTGTATTATTAACAACACGAAGAAAAAGCATTATAGAGAATAATGTTTTTTACAGAACCGGAATGCATGCCATTTTAATAGCGAATGATGCTTCAAGTTGGTATGAATCGGGTGCTGTAAGAGATGTTACCATAAAAGGAAATCAATTTATTGAATGTGGCTACAATCTCTCTCCAAATAGTTATGTGATTAATATTTGGCCAGAAAATCATAAAGAAATACCCAACTATTTTGTTCATGAAAATATTGTAGTTGAGAACAATTTGTTTAAGATATTTGACACCCCTATCTTAAGGGCGAAAAGCGCAAAAGGATTAATATTTAAAAATAACAAAATTGTGTCCTCAAACATTTTACGTCATCTAAAAGGCAACAAACCTTCATTTTATTTTCAACAGTGTAAAGATGTATTTGTAGAATTGAATAAAACAAACCATGGTGTATTTGATTTCATAGAAATAAAAAATATGACGAATAACAACATCACGGTAAAAAACAAGAAGTAGCACGATATTAATTATAAAAGGTAAATGAAAATATTTATAACAAAACTAGCCATAAGTAACTATCTTATTTTAATGACGGTGTGTGCCTTTTCTCAAGAAAACACATCACTAGAGCTTTGGTATAACGAACCAGCGAGCAATTGGATGACCGAAGCATTACCCATCGGGAATGGTTATGTGGGTGCCATGTTTTTTGGAGGAATACAAGAAGAGCATATTCAATTTTCTGAAGGTACCCTTTGGTCTGGTGGACCCGATTCTAATCCGGAGTACAATTTTGGTATCAGAAAAAACGCCCATAGTTTTTTGCCAAAGGTTAGAAAACTTTTAGAAGAAGGAAAGCTCCATGAGGCTGATAAAATGACAAAGTCTGAATTTACAGGAATCATACAAACAGGAAAACAATACAATGCTGATTTTGGCGATTACGGTGCTCAACAAACCATGGGCGATATCTATGTAAAAGTTGGGCATTCGGGAGAAGTTTCAAACTATAAGCGAAGCCTTGATATTAGTAGAGCGTTGGGGAAAGTTGAATATAATATTGGTAATAAAAATTACAGACGCACTTATTTTGGTAATTATCCGAGCAATGTTATGGTTTATCGTTTTGAAAGTTCTGTTAAAACCGATTATGAAATTCGGTTTAAAAGTCCGCATGTGTTGATAGCTCAAAATTTTAAAGATGGCGTTTATACTTTTGAAGGGAAAGTTGCCGATAACGGAATGCCATTCGAAACTAAATTGTCGTTAAAATTATCTGACGGAACCATAACGTATAAAGATGGTATCCTGTTGATAAAGGCAGCTAAAAATGTTGTGATATTAAATACATCATCAACGGCCTATACCTTAACCTATCCCAGCTATAAAGGGAACGATTATAAAGCTGATAATGAAAAAAAATTACAAGAATTAGCAAGAAAATCTTTTGATGATTTAAAAAGGGAACATGTTCAAGATTATTCAAATTTATTTCATCGTGTAAGTTTAAATTTAGGTAAAAGCGCACAACCTGCTGTTCCCACAAACAAAAGATTACAAGCTTATTTTAACGGGTTGGAAGATGCTAGTTTGGAAAGTCTGTACTTTCAATACGCACGTTATTTAATGATTTCGGCAAGTCGTCCAAACAGTATGTCCATGCACTTGCAAGGTAAATGGAATAACTCAACCAATCCACCATGGGCTGCAGATTACCACAGCAATATCAATTTAGAAATGATTTATTGGCCGGCAGAATTAACCAATTTATCAGAATGCCACGTGCCATTTTTAGATTTTATAGAAAGTCTGGTGGAACCTGGGAAACTTACAGCTAAAGAATTTTTTAACACCCGAGGATGGATGACAAATACCATGACCAATGCCTATGGTTACACATCGCCAGGGTGGGGGATTCCTTGGGGATTCTTTCCCGGTGGGGCTGCATGGTTTTCCCAACATCTTTGGGATCATTTTGATTTTACACAAGACGAAGAATTTTTAAGAACACGGGCGTATCCCGTAATGAAAGAGGCCGCATGGTTTTGGATCGATTACCTTACAAAGGACGAAAACGGTAAATTGGTTTCTAAGCCATCGTATTCGCCCGAACATGGTGGAATTTCAAAAGGGGCCTCAATGGATCATCAAATCGCTTGGGATATACTCAACAACTGCATAAAGGCCGCTGAGGTTTTAGGTATAAATGATGATTTCACAAAAAAGGCCATACAAACCAAAGCTGCTATTTTACCACCTCAAATAGGGTCGTGGGGACAGCTACAGGAATGGGCCGAAGATGTGGATGACCCCAACAATAAACACCGCCATATTTCACATTTATTTGCGTTGCATCCCGGAAATCAAATATCCACCACGCATACACCCAAGTTGGCCGAAGCTGCCAGAATAACATTAAATGCTCGTGGTGATAGTGGTACAGGTTGGTCGCGCGCTTGGAAATTAAACTTTTGGGCACGTTTAAACGATGGCAATCGGGCGCATAAAATGTTGAGAAATTTATTAAAACCGGTTTCCAGCACCAAGGTTGAGATGTCTACAGCCGGTGGAACCTATGCCAATTTACTATGTGCACATCCGCCATTTCAACTGGATGGTAATATGGGCGGTGCTGCAGGCATGGTAGAAATGCTGCTACAGTCGCAATCGGGAATTATCGAATTGCTGCCCGCATTACCCGATGCATGGCAACAAGGAGAGATAAAAGGGTTAAAGGCTCGCGGCGGTTTTGAGGTTGATATCCAGTGGAAAGATGGGCATGTTATTAATTCTAAAATTAAGGGCAAACCCAATCAATCGTCTAAACTTAAAGTAAATAACAGCGTCATTACATTTCAATTAAATGCCGATGGTATTTACGAGTTTTCAAATAAAAATTAGAAAAATAATCACAAGTCAAATGAAATTACAATTAAAATACTACGTTTTTTTAACATTAACCATCGCGTTTTCATTCTCCGAAATTAAAGCGCAAAACAAAGTCCTTATTTTAGGAATTGATGGGTGTCGTCCGGATGCTTTGTTGGCTGCCAAAACACCTCATTTAGATAATTTGTGGAAAAACGGAGCCTATTCATTTAAAGCAAAAACTGATGATTTAAGTTGGAGCGGTGTGTGTTGGACGGGGATGCTTACTGGTGTTTGGAAGGATAAACATAAAGTAATGGGCAATCAATATTTAAACCCGAACATTAAAGAATACCCCCATTTCTTTAATTTGGCCAAGCAACAACAACCGGATTTACGTACCTATTCCATAGCCAATTGGTCACCAGTTCATAAAATTCTTCAATACAATGATGCCACGGTTGTAAAACATAAGCCAACCGATGGTTTGGTAACCAAAAGCGTGGTTAAAACACTTAAAAATGAAGATGTTGACGTGATGTTTGTGCATTTGGACAATGTCGATCATGCAGGACATAAATATGGGTATGCGATTGACAATTCGAAATACATCAAGTCTATTGAAAAAACCGACAAAAAAATCGGCAGAATAGTCAAAGCTCTTCAAAAAAGAAAAAATTATGCTAACGAAAACTGGCTCATTTTAGTATCAACCGATCATGGTGGAAGTGGCACAAATCACGGAAAGGCCATTCCGGAACATACAACCATATTTTATATAGCTTCGGGAAAAGATGTTGAGAAAGGTGAAATTAAAAAACAAGTTTATGTTATTGATGTGGCGGTAACGGCACTTAAACATTTAAACATTGATTTAAAAGAAGCGTGGAATTTGGACGGCAACGTATCTGGACTAAAGTAACATGGTTTTTAGAAACGAGGAAGGTGCCGCAACATGACAAAAAGTAATAATAACTCGACAATAGCACAACATGAAAAGAATAACTAAGAAAACCATTAACATTTTAATTACATTTTTTATATCCATCGTAATGACTAATATTAATATCAATGCACTAAATAAGGTTGAAATAAATTCTGATTGGCAGTTTCGTCAGTCCAATATTGGCGAGTGGCTTTCGGCTACGGTTCCGGGAACGGTCCACACCGATTTGTTACATAATCAAATTATTGAAGATCCGTATTACCGCACCAACGAAAAGGATTTGCAATGGATAGATAAAGTAGATTGGGAGTATAAAACAACCTTTAATCTTGACGAAGCGCTATTTAATAAACAAAATATTGAAATCATTTTTAATGGTTTGGATACCTATGCCGATGTGTATTTGAATAATTCAAAAATACTATCGGCAGATAATATGTTTAGAACCTGGAAAGTTGATGCCAAACAATTTCTTAAAAGCGGTAAAAACGAATTGCATATTGTTTTTCATTCTCCAATTACAAAAGGATTGGAGCTTTACGAAAAATTCGGATTGCCATTACCCGCCAATAACGATCAATCTGAAAACGGTGGATTAGGTAAAAACAGAGTAAGTGTGCACACCAGAAAAGCGGGCTATCATTACGGTTGGGACTGGGGACCACGATTTGTTACTTCCGGGATATGGCGTCCCATTGAAATCAACGCTTGGGACACCGCTCAAATAGAGGATAGTTATGTGGTAACACAAAGCATCAAAGACAATACGGCTCAAATAGCAGCTACGGCAACCATCAATTTATCAACCGAGGGTAATTATAAACTTATCACAAAATTAAATGGTAAAAAAGTAGCCGAAAACGATACTGTGCTTCAAGAGGGCGAACAAGAAATAAAATCTAATTTCAACATTAAAAATCCAAAATTGTGGTGGCCAGTAGGTTTGGGCGAAGCTCATTTATATACCGTAACACAAGAGCTTTATTTAAATAATACTTTAATTGATACAAAAGAAACCAAAACCGGAGTTAGAACCGCAAAACTAATTCAAAAAGAAGATGCCGATAAAAATGGAAGAAGTTTCTATTTTGAGGTGAACGGCATTCCAGTTTTTGGTAAAGGCGCCAATTATATTCCTAACGATCTTTTTCTTCCAAGAGTTACTTTAGAAGATTATAAAACGGTGATAAATTCAGCCGTTGAATCCAATATGAATATGCTTCGTGTTTGGGGTGGCGGTATTTATGAAAACGATGAGTTTTATGAGCTTTGTGATGAAAAAGGTATTATGGTTTGGCAAGATTTTATGTTTGCATGCAGCATGTATCCGGATACCCCAGAACTGCAAGAAAGCATAAAACAAGAAGCCATTGATAATGTGCAGCGATTGCGAAATCATCCGTCCATTGTGTTATGGTGTGGCAATAATGAAATTGAAGTTGCCTGGTCTGAATACGACCATACGCGAGGTTGGGGCGGTTGGAGAAAATCGTATCCAAGAGCACAACAAAACAAAATTTGGGCGGCTTACGAAACCATATTTCATGATATTCTTCCAAAAGTCGTTTCTGCTGAAACCGATGCGATAGATTACTGGAAGTCTTCGCCTTCGGCAGGACCCGAACAGGTAGCTACAGATGAAACGAGATCTGGCGATAACCATTACTGGGGAGTTTGGCATAAACAGCATCCATTTTCTGAGTTCAATAAATATATTCCAAGATTTATGAGCGAGTACGGTTTTCAGTCATTTCCAGAATTTTCAACGGTCAAAAAATACACCGTTCCATCGGATTGGGACATCGAATCTGAAGTTATGGCCGCCCATCAACGCAGTGGTATTGGGAATTTACGTATAAAGCAATATATGGAGTCACACTACAAAGACCCTAAAGATTTTGAATCGTTTTTATATGTGAGCCAACTATTGCAAGCTAAAGGAATTAAAGAAGCAATTGAAGCACATCGAAGAAATATGCCCTTTTGCATGGGGTCTCTTTATTGGCAGATGAACGATTGCTGGCCTGTGGCCAGTTGGTCGAGTATGGACTACTATAATAACTGGAAAGCGCAACAATACATGGCCAAAAAAGCGTTTGAGCCTATTCACGTTTCTCCAAAAGTAACCGATACTAAAGTTGAGTTTTATGTGGTTTCCGATAAATTAAAAACCCAAAAAGCGGTATTGAAAATAACGGCTATGGATTTTAATGGAAAAATAATAAGTTCAACCAAAAATAATATTAACATTCAGCCCAACACCAGTACTCTGCATCACACTGCTGAAATAGCTATTCTGATAAAAGGGCATCAGAAGGAAGAGGTTGTATTGCTTTCTGAGCTTATTATTAAAAATAAAATAGTTTCAGAGAACATTACTTATTTTTTTGAACCAAAAGATTTAAAACTGGTGAAACCAGAAATAATTAAAACATTCAGTATTTCCAAAGATGGAAAAACACAACTTACTTTGAGGTCAAAAACTTTGGTTAAAGATGTATTTATTACGCTTAACGGAACGTCTTTAAAATTATCGGATAATTATTTCGATTTATTACCAAATATGGATAAAACAATAAGTTTTGAAACCCTAGGTATTGATAAATCTAAAGTTGAAATAACGTCTTTATTCGATACATATTAAACCCCTTTTAATACATTTGGTATTGTTGTATTAAAATAACCTTTTAGAAGCTTTTATTGGATTTTACTTGAGAAATGCTAATTCCATTTAGCAAATTGTTAGGTTTATATAAATATTTTTATATATTTACAAACCGACCCGTCGGTTTTTTATTGTGAATTGAGTAAAAATAATCCATTTTATAACTTATATGAATGTGAATTCAAATCAGAAAAGTAATAAAAAGAAAATCCCAAATAAAGAAGTCATTTTAAAAACGGCCTACGGACTTTTTCTAAAAAAAGGTTATCAATCGGTTTCCATAAAGGACATCATGGAAGCTAGTAATTTATCAAAAGGCGGTATTTACCATCACTTTGAAAGTAAGGAAGGAATATTGTTTGAGGTTTTAAATCAGTACTTCTTTAAAGCCTTGGATATTGATAAATCCATATTTGATGGCATCACATTCAAACAGCGTATAAAAAAAGTGTATAGGTTGGGTGTCAGCCTTTTTGAAATGGTGGAGTCTATGGGGAAAAGTGGAGTAAAATACCCTATAAACAGCTTGTATCTTTTTCAATTGGAATGTGAAAGTTTTCCGCAAATAAGAAAGCAGTTTAAAGCAACCTCAATGGCGTATAGAGCGTTAATAGAGAATTTGGTTATTGAAGGCATTCAAAACAAAGAGGTTAAAAAAGAATTAAACCCTGAAGTAATAAGTTATCAAATTATTGGCATGATAGAGGGCATAGCAATCCACCAATCAACTGCCAAAGATAATGTTGGACCCATGTTGCTTCAAAACTACGAAAGTGTATTTGAAAGTTATTTCAAATTTATATGTCTTGATAGTTAAAGTATGAATGAAAAATAAAAACACAATCATAAAATCCAGTGTATTCGGCCTGTTATTATGTGGCTTATTGATGTATTTCTTTATTTCAAATAAATCTGCCAATTATAGCGACATCACGATATTGAATAGCAATTGTCCACCTGGATTTATGCTTAATGAAAATAATGAATGTGTTTCCAAAAATTTTTATCAACAATACGATTCTCCAAACAACAAAGGTGTTGGTGGACTTCAAACAGGCCTGCCAAAAGTACGCGATGGTTTTACACCTCAAGAAATAGATTTAGGAAGGTATTTGTTTTTCGACCCCGTATTATCTGGCGACGGCACTATGTCTTGTGCTACTTGCCATGTACCCGATAAAGGTTTTAGTGATGGCTTAGCTACCAGTATTGGTAAAAACAATAAAAAACTGGATAGGGGAGCGCCAACGCTTTGGAATGTGGGCTACCTTAATCGCCTTTTTTGGGATGGTCGTGCTACAAGTTTAGAAGAGCAATTGGAAGGCCCGTTGTTTTCTGAAGTAGAAATGGCAAACACACCTGAAAATTTACTTAGTACACTTAATAATATTGATAATTACAGGCAATTATTTGCAGAAGCCTATCCAGAAAGAGGTAAAAAAGAAGCCATAAAACTCAATGAGGTTTTTACTGCTCTCGCAGCGTTTCAATCGTCTTTGGTTTCATTGAATAGTAGATATGATCGTTATGCCCATGGATTCCACGAGGCATTAAATAGTAAGGAAATTGAAGGAATGAACGTCTTTCGGTCTTTTGTGGCCCGATGTGCAGAATGCCATACGCCTCCGCTTTTCACTAACCAACAGCTTGCCGTTATAGGTACGCCAGAACCAGATGGATTGCCCTTAGACCCTGGTGCAGAAATACCTTTTAACGATAAAACTTTAAGAGGCGCCTTTAAAGTACCAAGCCTTAGAAATATAGAAAAAACCGCACCTTATATGCATTCCGGTAAGTTTGCTACGCTTCGCGAAGCGGTGCAATTCTATACAGATGGTAGAGGTCATGCCGTACCCGATAATGAAAACCTTATTATTCATTGGCACATCTGGGAGCCTCAATTAAGTGATTATGAGATGGACCGACTCGTAGATTTCTTAAAAACTTTAACCGATGAATCTTTTACACCTAAAATACCAGAGAAATTGCCTTCTGGTCTTAAAGTTTCTATTTAACCAATTTCAACACTATTAAAACTATGAAATCAGCATTACTAAAAATTATTGGCGGAATCCTATTATTGGCCATTGGCGTTTACTTAGGGAAAACATTCCTATCATCTAGCACTAGCGAAACTGTTCCTATTCCTTCAACATTAAAATATAGAAATGTAGGGCTTTCTAGCGATACAACACAAGTTGCCCAAAAAGAAGGTTTTACAGGAAACATCATTGAAGTTAAAAAAGGAGGCTCTATACAAGAAGCGGTTAAAGCCGCTAATCCAGGGGATTTAATACGTGTTTTTCCCGGTACTTATTCGGAGAATGTATACATAGACAAAGATAATATTAGTTTACAAGGCGTTGTTGTAAAAGGCGAATGGCCAACATTAGATGGTAAAAAGGAAATAAATGATGCGTTCTTATATTCTGGAAATGGAATATTAATAGAGAATTTTAAAATTATAAACTATAAGGGCAATGGTGTAATGGGGCAGGCCGGAAATAATTTTATAATCCGAAACAATTGGATTATCGATACAGGTGTTTATGGCATCTTTCCGCAATATGGCAAAAACGGGTTAATAGAGCACAATGTACTGAGTAAAATTGCCGATGCGGCTATATACGTGGGTATGTGTGATAATGTGGATGTGCTTCATAATGAGGTGTTTGATAATGTAGCCGGCATTGAAATTGAAAATTCCAGACATTGTTTGGTCGAGAATAATTATGCTCATAATAATACCGGTGGTCTTTTGGCTTTTGTAACCCCGGGACTGCCCATTAAAACCACATTTGATGTTATATTCAGAAATAACTTCGTGGTAAATAACAACCATGAAAATTTTGGAGCCCCAGGCTCTACAGTAGCTGGGATACCTCCAGGAACGGGCATTCTTATTATGGCGGCCGATGACGTAATTATTGAAAACAATATTATAACGGGCAATGACAACACTGGAATAACCATTGTTGATTTAGCTACGGGTGCCCCAAAGGCTAACGATCCCAATTCAGAAGGGAATCCAGATAGAGTTGTTATTTTAGATAACATCATGTTTGATAATGGTAACAATCCAACAGGAGAAATAAAGGCCATAATGCTAACACAAATGGATACCAAAGGGCCTGATATTTTTGCCTATGGCGGAGGAACAGGAAGTACAATTAGAGACAAAAACAAGTACCGAACTTTTGGTTTAGGCGATTACGGCGTTGCTCAAATAACAGATACAAAAAATATAACAACATTTATGTTGGATGCTCCGGTTCCACCAAGATCAGTTTCCGAGCATGAGTTGGGAGAGCTTACCTACTATGGTGTTTGTGCTGGATGCCATGCCTTTGGTACAAGATTAATTGGTGTTGACACTAAAATTATTAAGGCCATATATCACAATAACCCTCAGGGTATTGTAGACTATATAACCAACCCACTAAACCTTAGAGAAGATTATCCTGAAATGCCACCACAAGATTATTTATCTGAAGAGGCTAAAATGGCTGTTGCACAATATATATTAAAAATGACAAATTAATAGTAACTAATTAAACTTTGATTTATGAATAAATTTTTACTAATCGCAATGATGATTGGATTATCAATGACATCATTTGCACAAAAAACCGTTTCTGGTGTGGTGCTGGAAAAGGATACAAACATGCCACTCGCAGGGGTTACAATATTGATAAAAGATACCAATAGAGGGGTTACTACCAATTTTAATGGTAACTACGAAATCGATGGAGTAAACGACAATAATATTTTGGTGTTTTCTTATATGGGATACAAAACCCAAGAGGTGTTAATTGGTAGTAAAAGCACTGTAAATGTATCACTTGAAACGGATACACAACAAATGGATGAAGTTGTTATTACGGCATTAAATATTCAAAGAGACAAAGAGTCTCTCGGATATTCTGTTTCGCAGATTTCTGCAGCAGAAGTTAATGTTGCTAAAGAGAATAATGTAATGAACTCCCTTTCCGGTAAAGTGTCTGGGCTTCAAATTAGCCACGGTAATACTGGAGTAGATGGCTCGAGTCGTATTCTACTCAGAGGCGTTACCACTATTAACGGATCAAACCGTCCGTTGGTTGTAATTGATGGCATTCCCGTTAGTAACGATGCCGGCGGAGGTTCACAATGGGGTGGCGTTGATCGTGGCGATGCGTTATCGGATATTAATCCAGATGATGTTGAATCTATAAGTGTTTTAAAAGGCGCGGGTGCGGCGGCGGCTTATGGCTCATTGGGTATGCATGGTGTAATTTTGATTACCACTAAGTCGGGAGTTAAAAAGGAAGGTATTGGGATTTCATTCAACTCGTCTTTTTCATTTACAGAAATCGCTTTAACACCAGACTTGCAAAATGAGTATGGTTCGGGTGCCTTTGGTGATTTTGCACCTATTGGAGGTGATGGAAGACCTTTATTAGATTATCCTTTCTCTTGGAGTTGGGGGCCAAAGATGGAAGGTCAATCCTATACCAATTGGTTAGGGCAAAACAACAGCTATGTCTCTCACGGTAATCCTTACGAGCAATTTTATCAAAATGGGTATACATCGTCCAACACTTTAGCGTTTCAAGGACAATCGGAAAAAGGATCATTTAGAATGTCCATTACCGATGAAAACGGTCAGGGCATTGTTAAAAACAACACATTGGCAAAACAAACCTTTAATTTAAGGGGCAAAACAAATTTAACAGACAGATTTAGTGTAGACGGTAAAATAACCTATATAACATCTAAAATTAAGAACAGACCCGCGTTGGCGGAAGATGGTGCAAACACTGCCTTACAACTTTCGTTAATGCCTAGGGATATTAGGTTAAGCGATGTGGAAAATAATACAGTAAACGCCGATGGTGATGAAATTAAATGGAATTTAGACAACACGTTCAATAATCCTTATTGGTCTCAAAACTATGTGAAGAATTTTGACGAAAAGGACCGTTTTCAAGGTGTGGTTTCAGCCGATTGGGATGTGACAGACAACTTTAAAATAACAGGAAAATCCGGTATGGATTATATTGTATATGATTATACCAATTATGCAGCCAGAGGATCACAATTTCAAAGTAATGGTCGCGGAAGTTATGCACATGATAGTGGTAAAAGTAGAATATGGAATTCGGATATATTAGCCACTTACAAAACCAATATTTCTGATTTTAGAGTAACACTTAGTTTGGGCTCAAGTTATAGGGACGAATTTAGTAGTTATAAAAATATTTCAGGTAATGATAGTAAGGTGCCAAACTTATATAGAATTAGTAATTATAAAAACGCTTTTAGTTCAGAAGGTGTTTCCAAAAAAGGGGTGTATTCATATTATGGTTTAGGGCAGTTTAGTTACGGCGGGTTTCTTTATTTCGATGCTACAATAAGAAATGATAATTCATCAGCTTTACCAAAAGCGAACAACTCGTATTGGTATCATTCTGAAAACATGAGCTTATTATTCACAAAAATGTTGGGCATAGAATCTAGCATATTTAACAAAGGCAAACTGAGAGGATCTTTTGCTAAGGTTGGTAACGACACAAGTCCATATAGAACCCAAGGGATTTATAATGTTGACCAAACACCTACGTTATCTTATACGGTGGGATCCATTCCCGGTAGTTTACCTTCTTTTAATTTAAAACCAGAAACCTCTGAGTCATGGGAAGTGGGTACCGAACTTGGGTTTTTTAAAAACCGCCTTCAAATAGATTTTACGTATTATCAAACTAAAACCAAAGATCAGATAATGGCGGTACCTGTATCCGGGTCTACGGCTTATAATACCAAGGTGGTTAATGCCGGTGTTATTTCTAATAAAGGTTATGAGTTTCAAGTAAACGCCATACCTTTTGAAACTGATAATTTTGAGTGGAACCTTGGTTTTAATTTCACCAAAAGTAATGCGACCGTTGAATCATTAAATGAAAGTTTAGAAAGTATTACACTAAATACCCTTTGGGCGGTTTCTGTTGAGGCTCGACCAGGTGAGGAGTTTGGAGGTATTTACGGCTACGATTTTTTACGTGATAACTTCGGAAGAAAATTAATAACAAATGATGGTTTTGCACAAAGAGGTGAGCGCATAAAGATGGGAAGCATTACACCAGACTGGTTTGGTGGTATAACAAACAGCTTTAAATACAAAAATCTATCATTAAACACCTTAATAAGTATTCAGCAAGGGGGCGAATTTTATTCTTACGGACGCGCCTATAGAATGTTTTTTGGAACAGATGCCCGTAGTTTAGAAGGAAGGGAAACAGGAATAATTGAAGATGGAATTAATGAGCATACGGGTTTTGTAAACGAAACACCGGCCAATGCCATGTTAAAACAATTTTCAGATGTATTTACAAATCAAATAGCTACCAATCAAGTTTTAGATGCAAGCAACATTAAATTAAAAGAAGTTGCTTTAACTTATAATTTCCCCAAATCAATGTTAAAAAACACATTCATTCAATCTGGAAGTTTATCGGCTATCGGAAGAAATTTATTCTTTATTTATAATGCGGCTGGCGATATTGATCCCGAAGCAGGTTACAGTAGTGGACCAACAGGAGCTGCATTGGAGCACTCATCGTTACCATCAACCAGAAGTTATGGACTTAATTTAAAAATCAACTTTTAAACCTGATGATTATGAAAAACATACAAAAAACAATAATGAAAATAATTGTCGTAATGGTTATGGTAGTAGTACCATTTTCATGCCAGGATCGTTTAGACGATTTAAGAGATAACCCCAATGCCGTAACATCCATTGATGATGCCGCTTTGTTTACAAAAGCCGTAAGAAGCTTGTTTTTGGGAACAACAGACCAATCAGTATCTAGATTTTCTGGACATTACGGTCATTATTTTGTGGCCGGAAGTACGGCACGTATTCCAGACCAGTATGGTGATGGATTTGATGGACAATACAACGGCATGTTTAATGATATGTATGGCGGTGTAATTAGACATATAGAAGAAGTTTTGGAAATTACTTCAGCCGAAGAAACTAAAAACGAAGTGCGCCATTCTATAGCCAATATCATCGCCGTATTAGGCTATGCCAAAATTACAGATGCATTCGGGGAAATACCATTTACTGAAGGAGGAAAAGGAAAAACCCAAGATATTATTTTACCCAAATACGATACACAAGAAGTGATATATAGGGAGATGATAGCACGTTTAACAACTAGTATTGACATATTAAAAACTGCCGATGCTTCCATGGCATACCCAAATTCTGACCCTGTTTTTAATAACGATATGGATAAATGGGTACGTTTCGCCAATAGTGTTCGCCTTAGGTTAGCAATGCGTTTAAGGTATGCTGATAGTGCATTGTCTCAACAAACTGTAGCGCAATGTTTGTCAGAACCTTTAATGGAAGATAATGCCCATAATGCTTTTATGATTGAAACCGAAGGCAATGGTAATGCATGGTTTACTATGCGCACAGGCTTTCCTTCCATAAAAATGTCAACAATGTTAATCGATCAATTACAAGCAACGACAGACCCTAGGTTGCCCGTATTTGTAAGTGAAGATGCCAACGGAAGTTTTAGCGGAATGACTAACGGATTGGATGATGCAGCATTTGGAGCTTCTAATTTTGCAGCAAAATCAGATATGGGTACTAGGCTTTCCTCACCAGATAGTAAATTGTATATTATGACAGCTTCAGAAACATGGCTGTTAAGGGCTGAAGCCGCTTTGGTTTATAACAACGACCCAACGCAAGCCAATACTTTGTATAGAAAAGGTATTGAAACCTCATTAAATCAATGGGAAGTTGATGCCTCAGAAATAGTATCTTTTATGGCGAGTCCAACAGCAACATTATCGGGAAGTAATGATGAGGAGCAAATTGGTACACAAATGTGGTTGGCACTTATTCCAAATTATTTTGAGGGATGGTCACATATACGGCGAACTGGGTATCCGGTTATTGCCGATAGAACAGCTGCTAATTTGTCTCAAGGCGTAACAAATGGTGTTTTGCCCACAAGGTTTTTATATTCCAGTTTCGAGTTGAGTTCGAACAATGATAACGTAATGGAAGCCATTTCAAGACAAGGTGCAAATAAAATCGATACACCGGTTTGGTGGGATAAGAATTAAAATAATATATAAAATCATGAAAAATATAAAAATATATAGCCTCTTAATGCTCACCTTACTGTTTGTAAATTGTAGCGAAGATGAAGTTAATAAACCTTTAGCCGACTTTCAATTTTTAGTAGAAGGCACACAAGTTACCTTTAATGGAACGGTGGAAAATGCGACATCCATTTCCTGGGATTTTGGAGACGGAGCAACAAGCTCAGAAGAAGATCCCGTGTACGCCTATGCTGCTGCGGGTGAATATGAAGTGGTTTTAACAGCTACTGGCGCAAACGGATCATTTTCAGAAACGAAGTTAGTTACCATCCAAGAATCAATAGAGATTTTATTAACAGGCGGTCAAGCCAAACCTCAAGGAAAATCGTGGAAACTGAAAAAAGCCTATACTTCTGGTAAAGAAGGTGCTGGTTTGGTTGATAATGATTTGGGACTTTTACTGCCATCATTCGATAATCTTTTAGATGCCGTTGGTTTGGGCGCTTCGTACGAAGATACTTTTACTTTTGTGTATGACGGAAGATATATAGTAGACAATAAAGATGGGCAAAGCCTCATGGGATTAGTTTATGCAAGTATAGAACGTCCTACCGATATTACGGCGGTGTCTTATGATATAAACAATGTGCCTTTGGCAAATGTAATGTACACACCGGCTACTGATGCTACATGGGAAATTATGGAAGGGGATTTTACTGTGGATGCCGCAACCGGCCCCGTAAACTTTACAGATAAAACCCAATTGATGTTGGGCGAATATCTTGGGTTTAAGGATAAAAAAGTATTGGTGATTATCAAAGAAATTACGGCAACAACCATGAATGTGGCATTGGGCATTCATACAGAACCTACGGTTTATGATAAACCAACCCTATTGTTTCATTTGTCATTGGAATCGTTATAAAGTCCAATTGCTAAAACTTAAATTATATTAAGGCATAATGATTCAAAACATATTACAACAACAAAGAATTTTTTTCAAAACACAACAATCCAAAGATGTAGCCTTTAGAAAAATAGCATTAAAACGCTTACAGCAAGAAATTATTAAACGTGAAGATGCGATCTGTGATGCCTTGTATGCCGATTTTAAAAAACCAAAATTTGAGACTTTAGCGGCCGAAACCCAATTTGTATTGGCAGAATTAAAACATATGCTAAAGAATATTGAGCGGTGGGCAAGCCCAGAAAGAGTATCTTCCAGTTGGATGAATTGGCCTTCGTCGGATTATATCTACAAAGAACCTTTTGGAACTGTGTTGATAATAGCACCATGGAACTATCCTTTTCAGTTGGCCATTGCGCCTTTAATTGGTGCTGTTGCGGCGGGCAATACGGTTGTTGTAAAACCATCAGAAATCACCCCAAACACAGCGGCTCTAATTTCTGAAATTATCAAAGCCGTTTTTAAGCCAGATCATGTTACTGTGGTAGAGGGTGGTGTTGAAGTTTCTCAGCAATTGTTAGCTGAGAAATGGGACTATATCTTTTTTACGGGAAGTACACATGTGGGTAAAATAGTTTATGAGAGTGCTGCAAATCATTTAACGCCAGTTACTTTAGAACTGGGAGGTAAAAACCCATGTATTGTAGATGAAACGGCATCAATTGATTTGGCTGCAAAACGCATTGTTTGGGGCAAGTTTTTAAACGCAGGACAAACCTGTATCGCCACAGATTATATTTTGGTTCATCACAGTGTTAGGGATAAATTGGTTGAGGCATTACAACAAAATATCACCAATTGTTATGGAGAAAATATGGAGGAATCGCCAGATTTTTCTAGAACCGTGAGCCAAAAACATTATACGGGATTAAAAGAAATGCTCAAGGGCGAAGAAATTATTTTTGGAGGCAAAAGCAATGATGAAGATAATTACCTATCGCCAACATTGGTTAATGAACCGCAATTGGACAGTAAATTAATGGCCGGTGAAATTTTTGGACCTATTCTTCCTATAATTGCTTATAAAACGGAAGACGATATCCATAATTATATTTCGAATTATGAAAAGCCATTGGCTACCTATGTTTTTTCCACGAATAAGAAATTTCAAAAAAAAATAATCAATACCTATAGTTTTGGTGGTGGAGCCATTAACGATACCGTTATTCAAATTACAAATAAACGATTGCCGTTTGGTGGTGTTGGGCAAAGTGGCATTGGAGCGTATCACGGTAAAAAATCTTTTGACATTTTTTCAC
The DNA here is from genome assembly GCF_032814565.1 of Hwangdonia lutea. Lineage (GTDB taxonomy): Bacteria > Bacteroidota > Bacteroidia > Flavobacteriales > Flavobacteriaceae > Hwangdonia > Hwangdonia lutea. Next base: position 234,680 of record NZ_CP136521.1, on the reverse strand, counting down.
ATCATAAAGCCATTATAAAAAAAGCCAATTGGTTTGATGCTCCACTTAGGTATCCACCTTACAATCTACCTATGAATATGGTAAAGAAAATTAAGCATCTTTTTTAAGATGATGTTAAAAGATGAGTGCATCAAAAAATAGGATTGATTATCAATAATTTAATAAGTAAAAAATGAACAAATTTCAAAAATTAATAATGTTTTTGCTGTTGGTTTTTGTGGTTATAAGTTGTAAAAACAATAGCCAAGTATCAGTAAATGAAAACATATTACCAAGCACCATAACCATTAAAGGCGATAAGTTTATAGATGAACAAGGAAGAGAAATTATCCTTAATGGAATAAACATTGTCAGTAAGAATAAAGAGGAAGGTTATATTTTTCAGAGCGGGCCGGAGTTGTATGAAAATTTAAAGAAATGGGGTGTTAATTGCATTCGGTTTATTTTAATTTGGGATGGGTTGGAGCCCGAACCAGGGGTTTACAATGAAGCCTATTTACAAGAAATTGATAAACGGATACAATGGGCAGAACAGAACGATATTTTTGTCGTTTTGGATATGCATCAAGATCTTTTTAGCGTAAAATATAGCGATGGCGCCCCGGAATGGGCCACTTTAGATGAGGGCAAACCACATACTGAAGGTGCTATTTGGAGCGATGCCTATATGTTAAGTGAAGCCGTTCAAACCGCATTTGATAATTTTTGGCTAAATAAACCCGCATCAGATGGTGTAGGCATTCAAGATCATTATGCTGCCCTTTGGCAACACGTTGCCAAACGGTATGCCGATAACACCACGGTAATTGGTTACGATATTATGAATGAACCTTTTCCGGGTTCTTCTGGCATGCAATCTACTATGGTATTGCTATCGGCTTATGGGCAGCTGCACTACAAATTAACGGGCGAAGTGCTTACCGAAAAGCAATTGGGAGACATGTGGAGTGATGAAAAAGGTAGAATGGAGGCTTTAAAAATACTATCAAATAGGGATAATTATGATTTTGTATTTAGTCAATTATTTGAACTTAACCGGCAATTTGAAGTTAACCATTTGCAGAAAATGTATCAAAAGGTTAGTGAGGCCATACGGGAAGTCGATACAAAACACATCCTGTTTTTAGAGCACAGTTATTATAGCAATACCGGAGTGGCCAGTAGTATTGAAAGAACAACTTTAGCAGATGGCACACCCGATCCATTGGTGGCCTATGCCCCACATGGTTATGATTTGGTAACCGATACCGATGCCGTGGCAAACGCCTCAAACGAGCGAGTGGCATATATCTATGACCAAATAAAAAATAAGGGCAAACAACTGCAAATGCCTGTATGGCTTGGCGAATGGGGTGCCTTTTATGGCAATTCGGAAAGTGTGATTCCTGTTGCAAAAAATGCGATTTCGCTTATTGAAGAGCACCTTTTTGGACAGGCCTATTGGTCCTACGATCCTGGAACAGAAAATTTGCGATATTTCAATGTAGTTTTGGTGCGCTCTTATCCGGTTGCGGTTAATGGTACATTGCTTAACTATAAAAACAATTTTGATGTAAAATCCTTTGAGATGCGTTGGGAAGAAGATGGAAACAATCAAAATTCCACTGTAATTTTTGTGCCTCAGCTTTCAAAGGTGTCGCAAGTATCAAAAGATCAAATTCCAAATTTGAATATTAAAACAATTCCTAATGGAGATTCTGGGTGGTTTATTGTTCCGCCATTGGAAAAACCTTCACAACGAACCATTAATATTCAATTCGATTAATGTAGTGAAATCGCACCATTATTCAATTTAAATTTTTAGGCTTTTCAAAATATAAACAAATAAAAAAGCCATTTTGCAATTGCAAAATGGCTTTAAAATAAAAACAATACTCAGTTTAAGACTTTGTAGCCTTAACCGTAATTTTTAATTCAATATCATCATTAATAAACTTATCGCCTAAATCGTCAAAAAACGATTTTGAGCCATATTTTACATTCCATTTGGAACGATCAATGGTAAAGGTTTCACTTGTTAAAGTCACCGCACCATCAGTATTTGTAACCGTTACAGGAAATGTAACATTGTTTTTGGTTTCTTTAAGAGTTAAGTTTCCAGATAACATTGTTTTTCCTTCAACTTCACTTAAACCTGTAATTTCAAAAGCGGCGCTCGGGTGTTTTTCAACATGGAAAAAATCATCGCTTTTTAAGTGCCCTGTAAGTTTTGCATGGTTTTCATCATCTTCTGGCATGTCTAAAACGGTAATAGAATTCATATCTATTAAAAAGGTTCCGCTATTAATTTTTCCGTCCTGAAGGTTAAGTACACCGTTTTCTAAACTTATCGTCCCAAAGTGTGTGCCTGTTGGCTTAAAGCCTTTCCACTCTATGGTAGATTCAGATACGTTAGCTGTGTATTTTTCGGCTGTAGCTTCAGTTTGTGCAACCGCTTCAGCTTCTTTTGTGTCGGCTTCTTTGGCCTTGTTTTTACAACTTGTTAAACTTACAACTAATGTCGTGATTGTAAATAGTGTAACAATACTTTTTTTCATGGTATTCGTTTTTAGTGTTAATTTGCGAAATTAACTAAATTATTGCGCTTTTTTGTGAAAAAAATATTAAAATATTTTTATGACATTTTGACATTTTTACAATAATGGCAGTACTTTTGCCAACTCAATTGAGTAAGTGTATAAATTATAAATACGATGTCGAAAAAAGAAAACGAAAATATAGAAACTGAGCCAACAGAAAACGTACAAACAGAAACTGTTGATGTAGACGAAACGATTGAAGAACAAACTATTGAGGAAAAGCTTCAAGACGAAATAAAACAAGAAAAAGATAAGTTTTTGCGTTTATTCGCAGAATTTGAAAACTATAAAAGAAGAACTGCCAAAGAGCGAATTGAAATGTTTTCAACGGCTAGCGAAGATGTGATGTTATCTTTATTGCCATTACTTGATGATTTTGAGCGTGCTTTAACACATATTGAAGAAGATAAAGAAGCCGAAGATTTGCGCAAGGGTGTATTGCTGATATACCAAAAATTGGTAAATACTTTAGAGCAAAAAGGCTTAAAGGCTATGGTAATCAAGAAAGGCGATGATTTTAACGCCGACAATCATGAAGCCATCACACAAATAGCAGCACCATGCGACGATTTAAAAGGAAAAATTATTGATGTTGTTGAAAAGGGTTATAAACTGGGAGAAAAAATAATTCGTTTTCCTAAAGTTGTCATTGGACAATAAAATTTAAATTAAATAGAGTTTTTTCTTAAAGAAAAGATTTAAAAAAGAATATGGCTAAAAGAGATTATTACGAAATATTAGGAGTTAGCAAAAGTGCCAGTACGGCCGAAATAAAAAAGGCATACCGTAAAAAAGCGATTGAATTTCACCCTGATAAAAATCCAGACAATAAAGAAGCAGAGGCAAAATTTAAAGAGGCTGCCGAAGCTTACGAGGTGTTAAGTGACGCCGATAAAAAAGCACGTTACGATCAATTTGGGCATCAGGCCTTCGAGAATGGCGGTGGCGGCTTTAACGGCGGCGGCATGAATATGGAAGATATATTCAGTCAGTTTGGTGACATTTTTGGCGGTGGCTTTGGTGGCGGATTTTCCGGTTTCGGCGGTGGCGGTGGCCAGCGTAGGGTAAAAGGGAGCAACCTTCGTATTCGTGTTAAATTAACACTTGAGGAGATTGCCAATGGCGTAGAGAAAAAAATTAAAGTTAAACGTAAAGTTCAAGCTCCGGGAACTACTTATAAAACCTGTCCTACCTGTAACGGTAGTGGGCAAGTTACACGTATTACAAACACTATTTTAGGACGTATGCAAAGTTCGTCGCCATGTAATGTTTGCGGTGGCGCTGGACAAACTATAGATAAAAAGCCTGCAGATGCCGATGCACAAGGCTTGAAAGTAGCTGAAGAAACCGTATCCATAAAAATACCGGCAGGTGTAGTAGATGGCATGCAGCTTAAAGTATCCGGAAAAGGAAACGACGCACCAGGCAATGGTATTTCTGGCGACTTATTGGTGGCTATAGAAGAGGAGAATCACGCCACATTACAACGCGAAGGCGATAATTTACATTATGATTTGTATGTGAGTTATCCTGATGCCGTTTTGGGCACCTCTAAAGAAATTGATACCGTTACGGGGAAAGTACGTATAAAGGTTGAAGCCGGTGTGCAATCGGGTAAAATTTTACGCTTACGCGGAAAAGGTATTCCGAGTATTAACGGTTATGGCAAAGGCGATTTATTGGTACATGTAAACGTTTGGACGCCTAAAACATTAAACAAACAGCAAAAAGAGTTTTTTGAAAGCATGAGAGATGATGAGCATTTTTCTCCAAAACCAGAAAGTTCGGATAAATCATTTTTTGAAAAGGTAAAAGATATGTTTTCCTAGTTATTGGAAAATATAAAGTTCTCATGAAGTTTTAGCTTTAATTGCAAAAAAAAACTTATATTTGAACTATCACTAATTAACTTTAGTGATAATTTTTCTTTTTCATAGCAATTTTTTTCCCATCCTTAATTTTTTTTAAGGGTGGGTTTTGTTTTTATGGAGGTTTCTTATTTTATGGTCGCATAGCTCTGTATAAAATATAGTAAACTGAATTAACCCTGTGGAGAACAAAGTCACATTAGTTGTTTTTTTACTAAATATTGTACGTTTTAATAATTTTTCCACGTGTTAGTTGTAACATTTAATATATTTACCACACTTATTTTAAACACTAAAAATTTTTAAATGAATAATCTGTTAGTGGCACATGCAGTCTCTAAAAATTTTGGCGATTTTAAAGCCTTAAACAACGTGTCCATCGAAGTGCCCAAAGGCAGTATTTTTGGTTTGTTGGGACCTAATGGTGCAGGTAAAACAACTCTCATTAGAATTATAAACCAAATAACCATGCCCGATGCCGGTACGGTACATTTAGATGGCGCACTGCTCAACCAACAACATATTAAGGATATTGGCTATTTGCCCGAAGAACGCGGTTTGTACAAATCGATGAAAGTAGGCGAGCAAGCCCTATATTTGGCACAATTAAAAGGCTTGAGTAAAACCGAGGCTAAAACCCGATTAAAATACTGGTTTGAGCGCTTGGAAATTGGCGATTGGTGGAATAAAAAAATTCAAGAACTCTCAAAAGGCATGGCGCAAAAAATACAGTTTGTGGTAACCGTATTGCACGAGCCAAAATTATTAATTTTCGATGAGCCTTTTTCGGGCTTCGATCCCATAAATGCTAATTTGATTAAAGACGAGATTTTGCGTTTGCGAGACAATGGCGCCACTATTATTTTTTCAACGCACCGGATGGAATCCGTAGAGGAATTGTGCGATGATATTGCATTGTTGCATCAATCAAATAAAATTTTGGATGGTAAATTAATTGATGTGAAGCGTCAATATAAAACCAACACTTACGAGGTGGGTATTAAAACTGCGGATAATGGCAGGCTACAGCAAGAATTATCTGAAAAATTCAGGGTTTCAAAAGCTAATTTTAAAACATTGGATGATGAGCTAAAGCTAAATATCAAGCTTAATAACGGCGAAAAACCAAACGATTTTCTATCTTATTTAACCACAAAAGGCGAAGTGTCTCATTTTGTTGAGTTAATCCCGAGTGTTAACGATATTTTTATCCAAACCGTACAGAATAATTAGTTTTTTTATGAATCATTTACCTCTTATAATAAAGCGCGAATATTTAACAAAAGTTAAAAACAAATCGTTTATAATTATGACTATTTTAAGTCCTATTATTATGATAGCGCTTATCTCGGTTGTTGCTTATTTGTCGCAGTTAAACAATAACAAAACTCGAGTGATTTCTGTTTTGGATGAATCTGAAATGGTGAAAGACGTGTTTAAAAACACAGAAAATACTACCTATCATATTTTAGAGAATATGACTTTAAGTGATGCCAAAACCATTGTTAAGGAAACGGCTAATTATGGTTTATTGCATATTGAAAAGTTTGATGATTTTGATGTGCTTTCAAAGCATATTAAGTTTTATTCGGAAGAATCACCATCGTTATCGTTAATTTCTGGTTTAGAGTCAAAAATCGAAAAAAAACTCACCAACTTAAAACTTCAACAAAAAGGTGTAGATATTGAAATGATTAAAGCCTCAAAAATTAACGTGAATTTGGCACAAGAAAGTTTTGAGGGCGAAAAAACATCTAAAATCGATAGTGTCGTTAAACTAATTTTTGGTGGTCTTGCGGGGTATTTATTGTTTATGTTCATCATTATTTACGGCAATATGATTATGCGCAGTGTGATTGAAGAGAAAACCAGTAGAATTATCGAGGTTATCATTTCATCTGTAAAACCCGTGCAACTCATGCTTGGCAAAATTATAGGCACATCGTTGGCAGGTATAACACAGTTTGTAATATGGCTAATTTTGGGTGGTGTTTTAATGGCTATCGTGTCTGCTATTTTCGGAATAGATATGGTGCAATCGCCACAGCAAGACATGGTGCAACAAGCCATGGAAAACCCCGATGTAAACATGAAAGTTCAAGATATTTTAACGGCATTTTATAATTTGCCTATTCTAAATTTAATTGTGGCTTTCATCTTGTTTTTTATTAGCGGTTATTTATTATACAGTTCACTTTACGCCGCAATAGGCGCTGCCGTAGACAACGAAACCGATACCCAACAATTTATGCTGCCTATTTTAATGCCATTAATATTGGCGGTTTATATTGGCATTTTTACGGTTATTGAAGACCCGCACGGTACGGTATCAACGGTGTTTTCGTTCATCCCGTTTACATCGCCTGTGGTTATGCTTATGCGTATTCCTTTTGGCGTGCCTTTATGGCAACAACTGGTGTCTTTATTGTTATTAATTGCTACCTTTATGCTTACCGTTTGGTTTGCGGCAAAAATATATAGGGTAGGTATTTTAATGTATGGTAAAAAACCAAGTTACAAAGAGTTAATTAAGTGGATTAAATACTAAATGCAAGATAAAGTAGTAGATAAAATAGAAAAGAGTGTAGAGGAAGTTGGCGAGTCAATCGCCAATAGTCCGTTTTGGCAAAGGGATTACAGTTTTACAGAGAACATAAGTGTCTCTGTTTTAGATGTTATTATCATAGTATCGGCTGTATTTCTTACTACCATACTTTTAAAGATTGTTTTTAGGGTTATCACTAGAAAAATGCCTAAGCAAGACAAAAGAAAATTTAAAGTTGTTTTCGGGTATTTTAGATGGGTCATCTATATCATCATTTTATTTATCACATTGCACGCCGTAGGGGTTAATGTAAATGCTGTTTTTGCGGCTTCGGCAGCCTTATTAATTGGTGTAGGTTTAGCATTGCAAACCCTTTTTCAGGATATTATTTCTGGTGTTTTTATGCTTGTTGACCAATCGGTTCATGTTGGCGATATTATAGAATTGGAAGGTAAGGTTGGTCGTGTTGAGGAAATTAAATTGCGCACTACACGTGCCGTAACCATCGATAATAAAGTGCTGATAATTCCCAACCACCTTTATTTAACAAACAGCCTTTACAATTGGACCCAAAATAATACATCAACAAGAGAATCGGTTAGTGTTGGTGTCGCTTACGGTAGCGATGTGCAGTTGGTTAAAAAACTGTTATTACAAGCTGCCAGTACACATCCGGATGTAATAAGTAGCCCAGAACCGAACGTTTTGTTTACTGATTTTGCCGATAGTTCGTTAAATTTCAAACTCATATTTACGATTAACGATAGCTTTCAGGCGCAATATCCCAAAAGCGATATTCGATTCGAAATAGACCGATTATTCAGGGAAAACAATATTAGTATTCCGTTTCCGCAGCGCGATGTACATATTATCCAAAAGAAAGAATAAGTTAATTTAAAGCCATAAATATTAAATATGATCAAGCAAAAATTGAAATCTATAAATGTATTATTTCTAATTTTTGCATGTCAATTTTTAAATGCACAACTTACCGATTTGGCACGATTGGAATATTCTTTTATTCCCAAAAACAAATCTGAAGATCAGTACACCAGATTGCGGGCACTCGTAAATTATCCAATTGAAACCACAAACAAATCTTATTTAATATTGGGTGCAGAGTACAATCGGGTTATTTTAAACCTTGAAGATAATTACCCTTTTGATACCGAGGGTTTAAATGTTATTCATATTATAGATTTGAATATTGGATATACTTTTAAATGGAATGAAAAATGGCGTATTGGCGCAAAATTTAATCCGAGAATAGCGTCTACCTTAACCAAAAGTTTGGTGTCTGATGATTATTTTATGAATGGCGGCTTATATTTTATAAACGACCGTACTAAAGATGAAAGCCTTAAACGACCCTATCGATTAATTTTAGGGTTAACCTATAACGCCACAACGGGGATACCGTTCCCTTTGCCTTTTGTAAGTTATTACAGAGAAATTAGCGACAGATGGAGTTTTAATGCTGGTGTGCCAAAATCTAATTTAAAGTATACATTTAACGAAAAAAACAATTTGCAAGCCTTTATTGGTTTAGATGGTTACTTGGCACATTTGCAGGAACCATCTGTTGTAAACGGCCAAAATGTAGATCATATTTCACTATCTGTCGCCATTGGCGGATTTGGGTACGAATATTGCTTTACTAAACATTTTGTCGCTTATGTGTACACCGGCTACACATTCAGACTGAATAATGTATTACGAAATGAAAACAGAAAAGAAGTTTTTAAATTAAGCGATGTAAACACGTTTTATTTAAGAACCGGATTAAAATTTAAAATATAATTATGTCTAAAATATTAATAATAGAAGACGAAGCAGCCATTAGAAGGGTTTTGGTAAAAATTCTTTCTGAAGAAAGCGATACCTATCAAGTTGAAGAGGCCGAGGACGGATTAATTGGGATTGAAAAAATTAAAAACGACGATTTCGATTTGGTATTATGCGATATAAAAATGCCAAAAATGGATGGTGTTGAAGTGTTGGAAGCTGTTAAAAAGATAAAACCGGAAACACCAATGGTTATGATTTCCGGCCATGGCGACTTAGATACCGCAGTAAACACGATGCGTTTAGGGGCTTTCGATTATATTTCTAAACCGCCAGATTTAAATCGATTGCTAAACACGGTTAGAAATGCCTTGGACAGAAAGGAGCTGGTGGTTGAAAACAAATTGCTTAAAAAGAAAGTGGGCAAGAATTTCCAAATGATAGGCGAAAGCAAACCCATTTCCAACATAAAAGCAATCATTGAAAAAGTAGCACCAACGGATGCTCGTGTGCTTATTACAGGGCCTAACGGAACCGGAAAAGAACTTGTTGCACATTGGTTGCATCAAAAAAGTGAACGCTCAAAAGGTCCCATGATTGAGGTGAATTGTGCGGCCATACCCAGCGAACTTATTGAAAGCGAATTGTTCGGTCACGTAAAAGGTGCTTTTACAAGTGCCAATAAAGATCGGGCAGGAAAATTTGAAGCGGCAAATGGCGGTACTATTTTTTTGGATGAAATTGGAGATATGAGTTTGTCGGCGCAAGCCAAAGTATTGCGTGCTTTACAAGAAAGCCGGATACAGCGCGTTGGTAGCGATAAAGATATTAAAGTGAATGTGCGTGTCGTTGCCGCAACCAATAAGGATTTAAAAAAGGAAATTAAGGAAGGTAGATTCCGTGAAGATTTATATCACCGATTAGCGGTTATTTTAATACAAGTTCCAGCCCTGAATGACAGACGCGACGATATCCCTTTGCTCATCAATTATTTTTCCGATAAAATTGCTGGCGAACAAGGCACGGTTAAAAAAGCCTTTTCAGAGAAAGCAATAAAATTATTGCAAGATTACGATTGGACCGGTAATATCAGAGAACTGCGCAACGTGGTTGAACGCTTAATTATTTTGGGCGGAACCGAAGTGAGCGAAAGTGATGTAAAGATGTTTGCGAGTAAATAGAAATTAAAAGGCTGCCTAAAAAAAAGTCTTTATCTCTCTTTGTCAGGTTGAGCGCTCCCGATAACTATCGGGAGCGTTCAATGTGACATCGCATCAGACCTGTATTTTTAGACAGCCTATTGTTTTAAATATTCTATTTATCACATAAATTAAGCTGCGATAAATATTTTGAGCCCAATGTTTTTAGTGTGTTTATATAATGCTTCTTTATGGCTTCAATACTTTTTGTAGACACATCTATTGTTGTACCGGCTTCTTTTAATGCAGCGTGATTGCAACCGGAAACTTTTAAAGCCTCGTTATAAGATTTAATGTTTGATGCTATAGCCGTTTTGTAAGCCATAATTAATTGCTCTTTTTCAAGCTGTAGCGCTTTTTCTTCCTGTTGCGCTAGTCTGTTTTTTATTTCGGCTGCCTTAAGTTTTAAAGCTTCCTGTTGCTTTTGTAAAGCCAATTGTTCCTTTTGTAAATCGGAAAGTTCGTTGGTTTCATCAGCGGCAGCTACCTGTAAATCATCTATGGCATCAGCAGTATTGGAATAGGCGCATTTATCAATTTCAATAACACTTTCTTTGCTTAAATCCCTGGCGCGTTTTACAAAAAAACGACCATCTTCATAGGTTTCGGAATCCTCAACTTTAGCTAATAAATCTATGCTTTTGTTGCTCAGTTTTAAAGCGGCTTCGCAACCGCAGTCTTTTAATGTTTTTTTTGATAGCTTAAAGGCTTCCAACGAGCGGTTTGCATAATATTTTAAGTGGCTTATATTGTTGGCTTCATAGGCATCTTTTACATGCGAATAGGCATTTACAAGATAGGAGTTCGCTTCGTCGCAGTTAGCGGTTTGCGCATTAAAGTTTAAAGTCGTTGCTAAAACTAAAAGGAAGTAATAGTGTTTCATAAATTTGGGGTTAATATTAAGTAGGTGCGACGAATATATTAAAAACAAAGCGGTTTGCCTTGTTATTCGTCGAAATTATGGCCTTAACTTATTATCAACAAAGTCATTTATATTGCTTTTTACTTTATTTGTAATGCTGCCATCTTCAACCCAAGTATGCAAATCGCCCAAATAATTCATACCTAAATAATTGGCTGATGCTACGAAAGGGCCATTAAACCCTTCAATTAAATCGTTGCTATTGCTGATGCTTATCATGGCCATGTTTTTGCCTCGTAACTGTCTGCCAAGGGGTTTGTGTATACGTATTAAATCTGAAATCCTATCGAAAAACACTTTCATGTGCCCGCTCATCGTGTACCAATAAACGGGTGTTGCAAAAATTATGGAGTCGTATTTCTCTATAATATTCGTAATCAAATTGATAAAATCATCATCTGCATTTTTATAATCATAATCATAATGCCCTATGTTTTTCGCGTGCAAATCAATAACATCATAATGGTAATTTAAAGCTAAATAATCTACAATGCGATCAGTATCGCCTTTTGGTCTTGCGCTCCCTTGTATAATTACGGTTTTATTCATTTTTTGATTTTATTAAAACGAAGTAACGCAATTATTAAGATTTAAAAACGAATTTGTTATAGAAACAAATAATGTCAATAAAGGCAAAATTGATATCATTTTTATATATTTAAAAACCATAATAAATACGATACATTTTGAAAAAAATTGATACTGACGATTTTAAAATCACCTCAAAAATTAATTTAAGCGAACAACCTTCTAGTTATGCTTTAAACGCTTCAAAAGATGAGATAAAAGATGCTTTGCAATTTGTAAGCAAAAAACTTGGGAAGCTACAAAACACCATGTATGCCCATGATAAGTATGCGGTTTTGGTGTGTATACAAGGCATGGATACTTCGGGTAAAGACAGTTTGATTCGCGAGGTTTTTAAAAATTTCAACGCACGAGGCGTCGTGTCGCATAGTTTTAAAGTGCCCACCGATTTAGAGCTAGGGCACGACTATTTATGGCGCCATTACATTGCGTTGCCAGAGCGCGGTAAATTTGCCATTTTTAACCGAACGCATTACGAAAATGTATTGGTAACGCGAGTTCATCCCAATTATATATTAAATGAAAGGATTCCTTCGGTAAATTCTGTTGATGATATTGATGAGGCTTTTTGGGACAAACGCTTCGAGCAAATCAATAATTTTGAAAAGCATATTGCCGATAATGGCACCATTATTTTTAAGTTTTTCTTGAATCTTTCAAAAGACGAACAGAAAAACAGGTTGCTTCGTCGTTTGAATAAAAAGGAAAAACATTGGAAATTTTCGCCAGACGATTTAAAGGAGCGCGCCCTTTGGGATAAATACCAAAACTGCTACGAAGATGCGATTAACCGCACCTCAAAACCGCATGCGCCATGGTACAATATTCCTGCGAACGATAAACCCACAGCGCGCTACATTGTCGCAAAAATTATGTACGACACCCTTAGCCAATACACCGATATTAAAGAGCCAGAGCTGGACGATAAAGTAAAAGCAAACCTTGAGGCATATATAAACCAGTTAAATAATGAGTAATATTTGGGCGTTTTATCACACTTTACTCATGGGTTTTTATTTAAAATATTGGAAATCGTGAATATGAATATTTCCGCGATATCTGTTTTTACGTCATAGCGAGGACTAAGGCAGCCTGCATTGCGCGCAGTCGAAATGTGGCTAACTGTAAAATTTTTGTTTTAACTAAAGTGTATTTGCCTTTTTTCAAAAAAGGATGCCGTTCTCCCGATAGCCATTGGGATGTTAATGTGCTTACCGCATGTAATTAACACAATTTTATGTTTCAAGTTAGCACTCAACTTTTAATAAATAGTATATTTAAACTTTTAAAATATTTTAAGTTTGTTATTCCGTTGTGGTCACTCGGTAAAGTCGAAGTGAAAGCAGGAATCCACTAATTAGCAATTCATATGAAACGAATTTTTTTATTAATAACATTATTAAGTTCCATAAATAGTTTTTCTCAAACCGACGAACAGGTTATAAGGGAAATTTACACCCAATCCTTAACCAACGGTAAAAGCTACGAATGGTTAGACCATTTATCAAACCAAATAGGTGGCCGTTTGTCAGGTTCTTTAAATGCCGAAAAAGCGGTGGCTTACACCAAAGCCGAACTAGAAAAATTAGGTTTGGACAAAGTGTGGTTGCAATCCGTTATGGTACCAAAATGGGTGCGTGGTGCTAAAGAATTTGCATATATTGAAACTGCACCTAGTGGTTTTGGCACCAAAAAAACCACAAACGTAAATATTTGCGCATTGGGCGGCTCCATTGCAACTCCAGCTATGGGACTTAAAGCAAACATCGTTGAAGTTAAAAATTTTGAGGAATTAGAGGTTTTGGGAAAAGAGAATATCGAAGGTAAAATCGTGTTTTATAATCGCCCGATGCAACCCGATGTTATTAGTACTTTCGAGGCTTACGGCGGTTGTGTAAATCAACGTTATATGGGTGCCGTTGAAGCTGCGAAATACGGTGCTGTGGGCGTTATTGTGCGCTCCATGAATTTACGATTGGACGATTTACCACATACGGGAAGCATGACGTATGACGACTTGCCCGTTAATAAACGCATACCATCTGCGGCAATAAGTACTAACGACGCCGAGTTATTGAGTTCGATGTTGAAATTGGACAAGTCGCTAAAGTTCTATTTTAAGCAAAACTGCAAACAGTTGGACGATGTGTTGTCGCATAACGTGATTGGCGAAATTACAGGAAGCGAATTCCCTAATGAATACATTATAGTTGGCGGCCATTTAGATTCATGGGATTTAGGTGATGGCTCGCACGACGATGGCGCCGGCGTTGTACAATCTATGGACGTTTTAAGGTTGTTAAAGGAGTCTGGAATTAAGCCAAAACGCAGTATCAGAGTCGTATTGTTTATGAATGAGGAAAACGGATTGCGGGGCGGCAATAAATACGCCGAGGTTGCCAAACAGAAAGGTGAAAACCACATATTTGCCTTAGAAAGTGATGCAGGCGGATTTACTCCGCGCGGGTTTAGTTTCGATTGCAACGACGCCAGTTTTAATCAAATATTAAGTTGGAAACCCTTATTTAAACCGTACTTTATTCATTATTTTGAAAGAGGCGGAAGCGGTGCCGATGTTGGACCGTTAAAAAGCAGCACCAACGTATTGGCTGGTTTGCGTCCGGATTCGCAACGGTATTTCGATCATCATCATGCCGCCAACGACACCTTTGAGCATGTTAATAAACGCGAGCTGGAATTGGGTGCAGCAACCATGACTTCATTGATATATTTATTTGATAAGTATGGCGTAAATCCTATTTCGAATGATGAACAAATAAAGGATTGATTTGAACTTTTATAAGTTTCAGCCAATTATGAAAAAAAGAATCTTTTTAGCATTTGTAATTTTTTCAGCAATTAATTATGGGTTTTCTCAGAATGAATCAATAAAAGAATTGGTTGAAAAAACTAATGGGATGAACCTTGGCATGTTGGAGTTGACAGATTTTGCTAAAGAACATCTTAAAGACAAACAAGAATTAGCAAGATTTTTCTATTACTGGACGAGTACAAATATTGAATATGATCATAAATCACTCAATGAAAAAAAAGAGGGAATAATTTCACTAAAAGAATATTCAATCAGACAAGAGGAATATAAAGTTTATAAAAACAGAAAAGGTGTTTGTGCAGGATATTCAAATCTTTTTAAATGGTTTATGGACGCGGTTGATATTGAGGCTGTGATAATAAGCGGACATATTCGAGATGAAAGGAATCATTATGTTGAACTAACAAAAGATGATAATTTCCGACATGCTTGGAATGCAATTAAACTAAATGGTAAATGGACGCTTATAGATACAACTTGGGGCACTTCAAATGAATCAACAACATCAGAATTTTATTTTGATATTAAACCTGAATGGTCAATTATCACTCACTTTCCAGAAGACAGTAAATGGCAATTATTAAAAAGACCTCTTTCTCTTGAAGAATTCAATAATTCTCAATTTGTTAAACCAATTTGGTTCAAGGTAGGATTTACGGAAATTCCTAAGCTAATGGCCGACCATGAATATTATTATTTTAAATATCAAAATATTCCAAATAACAAATGGTTAATCGGTTTGCAATTTAGTACTGACAATATTGATTTTAAAGCTATAAGTGATATCAAAGTAATAGAAGAGGGTGGTTTTACTTATTTTCGATTTGGTAAAGCTCAAATTCCAGAAACAACTTTCTTTAAAGTTAAAATAGCCAAATTTGAAAATCTTAATGATGGATTCTCAAAAGTAGAATACGATGATGTTATCAACTTTAAAATCTAATTAATAGTAGTGAAAGCTTATCTGTTTTTGATTATCGAAAGTTACGATTATGTCATGACTTTAAACCCAAAATAAAATGAAGAAATTTACCCTAATATTAGCCTTAATATTAACAACTGCTGTTATGGCACAATCTGAAGAAAAATTACCATATTACGAAATTCCGGAATACCCTGAAACGTATACAGCTGGAACCGTAGCCGCTAGAATGGTTGATGGTTTAGGGTTTCGATATTTTTGGGCAACCGAAGGCTTACGACAAGAAGATTTGAACTATAAACCTAGTGAAAGTGGACGAACAAGTGCAGAAACCATCGACCATTTATTGGGATTATCAAATTTTCTACTGAATGCCTTAATTGATAAAAAAAGAGATGAAAACCAAAAGGAATTTACTTTTCAACAGAAACGAAAACAAACCCTATTAAATATTAAGGAGGCTTCAGAAATTTTAAGGACTACCGATGATCTCTCTAAATTTGATAACGACAGATTTCCGTTTTGGAACCTTATTAACGGCCCCATCGCCGATGCGCTTTGGCATTGCGGGCAAGTGGTGATGCTTCGTCGTGCTTCGGGAAATCCATTCAATTCAAAAGTGAGTGTTTTCAGCGGTAAGCTAAGAGAGTAATCACCTTAATTTTTAGCTTAACAATGAATAGGTAATGAGCATTTTACCCTGTTTTTTCCATCGGATCCAACCATGGCCTTTATTCTTAAAATCGTCATCTAACAACGCCACATACATCCATTCATCTGTAACTTTTAATGGTCGCATAAAACTGTAAGGCGTGTTTATAGTACCTGCTGCATCAAAAGGTCTTGCATAAATATTATGATTTTCAGGATTGGGAAACTCTACGCTGTTAATCCCCAAAAGAAACTCTGGCCAATACATCAATTTGCCTGCATAGCGGTCCACAAAACTAGTTTGGTTGTTGGTGGTGTTAACGGTCACTTCAATAAAATCATGAGATATGGATTGTACCTTAAAATACAACATATCGTAATCTAATTTTAAATGATCGGGTACTAACCACGGTGGGGCAGTGGCAATATCAAAACCGCCGTATTCGCGTTGTTTAAAAGTGATACTATCCACAGGCATATGCTCTTGAACCGATTTTCCTTGGGTTAAATTACCATAAAAATAGAGTGTTTTGTTCTCGTGAAAATTCGGTATAAACATACCCAATCCCATAGGGCTTTTAGAATTAAAAGTTGAAGTGTTTTTAGCAAGCATCGCTATGGGTTTTGCTATTTTATTTTCAGCTGGAGCGGTTGGTCTTTTTGATTGTTGATGCTCAATTTTATGTTGTTCTTTTTCTTTTTGACGCTTTTGATATTTAATGGTAAAATAGGCAAATGAAGCCGCAATTATTAAAGTCAGTAAAACATTGATTTTTATAATAAAATGCCTCTTTAAACTATAGCCAAGGATAAGTGCAATACACAGCCCAATAAAAGCGGCAATAACACCGTAACCAAATACAATGGCACCACCGGCGAGCATTTGCCCTTTTCCGGCTTCGGTGATACCGGCATAAATCAGTCCTAAAAAGAAAAAGGCAATAAGTGCTAAAAAATACATTAAAAAGCTAAATGGTTTTATCATGTTGTGTGCCATAATCAATAACGTATTATTTTGGTTGTGGTTTCGCCTTTTTTAACTTGAATGGTTAAGGTGCTCGAGTTGCCTTTGTGTATGCCCAGCGTAACAATTTTAACCTCGTAAGTCCCTGGGTTCAATAAAAACGACCGGGGATTGCTGCTCGCAGCGGTATAGGTTCTGCCGCCGGTTACACGTTTTCCCGTTTTTACGTCTTTAAAATTTACGGAGGCATCAATAAGTTCGCCGCTTTTGGTTTGTACGCCGATTGCCGCAGTGCCCGATTCAAAATCGTGGTTTATGGGTGTGGGTGTGTTTGATTTTATTTCAACATCATCTACTTCAAAGTATGTATTGCTGCCTTTTAGTGCCAGGGCCTGAAAGGTTATTTTATAGTTTCCGGCGGGTACTTCCATGGTTTTAGTTCCGCCATAGGTCCGGGTTTGGGCGGCTACTTTCCCGGAGGCCATATCCTTCATTTTTACAAGAGCATCCCAACCTTCGCCATTATTTGTGGTGATTACCTCTAAGGTGCCACCATCAAAACTGATGTTTTCATGTTTAATATCGCCTTCTTTCATTTCAATGGTAATGGAAGTCCCGGGAATATCGGTGCCTTCAAGCGGGTTAATAACAATGTCGTATTTTCCCGGAGGCAGATACACCCAACCCGAATCGCGATAGATACGCGAACCATCAACCACTTTTTTTGTTCCGGCTTTAGAGGCTTTAATCCAAGCATCAACGGGCTTGCCGTTTTTCGTGGCATAAACGGAAAAGTTGCCTTCGGGTTTATCGATGCTTAGTGAAGTGGCTTCGGTAAGACCTTCACTTAAAGCAATCGCATTAGCGGCATCGTAATAGTTTCCGCCGCCGGCATCTGTGGCGCACCTCAATTGTTCGGTTTCGTTTTCTTTAAGTCCGAAGCCTACAATATGAAGCTTAAAATCGATGCCATCGGTTTTGGCTTTTGAAACCACATCGCAAATATTACCGTTGCAAGATTCAATGCCATCGGTTATTAAAATGATGGTGGCCTTTGTTTTGCTATCCTTTAATGAGTTGAGTGCGAGTGAAGCCGAACGCGCCAAGGGAGTTTTGCCCAAAGCATTCATTTTGCTAACAGCATTCGTAATATTGCTTTTGGAGGCGTTTTTTAAATCGACCAAAAACTCGATGTCGTTGCAATCGCCTTTTTTGCGATGCCCATAAGCCATTAAGCCAATGTTTTGGTTCGCCGGAAGGTTGCTTACGGATGTTGCCAATACTTCTGATGCAATTTCCTTTTTGGTCTTGCCGTCAAGTTGTCCCCACATGGAGCCGCTGGCGTCGTAGATAAATAAGATTGGGGAAGGTGTTTTTTGTTCTTGTGCCGAAGTTTGAAAGATTAAACTTAACGCACAAAAGAGAGGGATTAATAGCTTCATAATTAATGATTTGACTAAAAATAGTAAAAATTTGAATAATTTTGGGCTATATGCCTAAAAAACAGATAGTTGATTCTGTAGCATATCGCTCTAAAATTAACGATAAACCTTATCGCTATGTGTTGTGGTTTTTTTATATTTATCACCTAACCTAACCGACAATGAATAAACTTATTACAATTTGTTTTTTAACATCTTTTATTGCTGTT
This sequence comes from Hwangdonia lutea, assembly GCF_032814565.1. GTDB lineage: Bacteria > Bacteroidota > Bacteroidia > Flavobacteriales > Flavobacteriaceae > Hwangdonia > Hwangdonia lutea. The sequence continues at coordinate 216,173 of NZ_CP136521.1, read as the reverse complement.
TCGCAAAACCATCCCGACTTATCGTATTACTTTTCACAAAACATTAGTTACAACAAAAACATCCCAACACCAGAAAGCATAATTGGTCATCAAGTTGGCGATTGGCACGTTACACACGATAAACTCGTGCAATATATGTACGCGCTTGCAGAAGCATCAGATAGAATTACCATTGAAGATAGAGGTAAAACTTTTGAGAACAGACCGCTTTTATTGCTAACCATCACTTCGCCTAAAAACCATCAAAACATTGATGCCATTCGTAAAGAACATATTGATGCAACTAATAATGATTCCGCAAATACCGCCGATAGACCCATAGTAGTCTACCAAGGGTTTTCCATTCATGGAAACGAGCCAAGTGGCTCTAATTCGAGTTTGTTGTTGGCCTATCATTTAGCTGCTTCAGAAAGTGATTATATAAATGAATTGTTAGATAAAACGGTTGTTTTGTTAGACCCGAGTTTAAACCCCGATGGCTTACAGCGTTTTGCATATTGGGCAAATATCAATAAAAACATCAACTTAAACCCAGATCCAAACGATAGGGAATATAGAGAGGTTTGGCCCGGTGGAAGAACCAACCATTACTGGTTTGATATGAATCGCGATTGGTTGCCTGTGCAATTGCCAGAATCTAGAGCGCGGATTGAATCTTTCCATAAATGGTTGCCAAATATTTTAACCGACCACCACGAAATGGGAACTAACACCACGTTTTTCTTTCAACCCGGTATTCCTTCAAGAACACATCCCTTAACACCTCAATTGAATCAGGAACTGACTAAACAAATCGGCAATTTTCATGCGGAAGCATTAAACAAAATAGGCTCGTTATATTACAGCGAAGAAAGTTATGATGATTTCTATTACGGCAAGGGTTCTACATTTCCGGATATAAATGGCGGTATTGGAATTTTATTCGAGCAAGCCAGCTCCAGAGGGCACATGCAAGAAAGCGAAAACGGTATTTTAACTTTTCCGTTTACCATCAGAAATCAACTCACTACGGCATTATCTACCTTAAAAGCTGCTAAAAATATGCGTGAAGATATTTTAAAGTATCAACACAATTTTTATAAAAATGCGAGGCAAGAAGCTGCGAAACAAGCAACTAAGGCCATTGTTTTTGGCGATGAAAAAGATGCTGCAAAGACCTATCATTTAGCTGAGATATTAAATCGTCATAAAATAAAGTTCCACGAAATAAAACAAGATTTTACCGCAAACGGAAAACGTTTCAAAAAAGGCTACAGTTACATTGTCCCTAAAAACCAGAAGAATACACGTTTAATTAATGCCATGTTTGAAAAACGTACCACGTTTCAAGATAGTTTGTTTTACGATATTTCTGCTTGGTCTTTCCCGTTGGCTTTTAATGTTGATTATGCTGAAAATGTTTCAACAAATAATTTGGGTGGGAAAGTTGCTGATTTACAGCAAAAAAGAGGTGAGGTTTCAAAGCAAAGTAATTATGCTTATTTAATGGAATGGCACGAATATTATGCGCCAAAACTACTCAATCAGCTACTTAAAAAAGGTATTCGTACTAAGGTTGCGTTAAAGCCATTTAGCATGAATAATAAAGATTATGACTATGGAACGCTTTTAATTCCCGTTCAAAATCAAAAATTAAATAGTGAGGATTTATATGCGCTTTTAACCACATTGGCTAAAGAAAGTTATGTGCAAATTGATGCGGTACAAACGGGTTTAACAGATGGGATAGATTTAGGAAGCCGGAAATTTAAAACCTTAAAAAAACCCAAAATCGCTTTGTTGGTTGGCGATGGCATAACCTCTTATGATGCGGGCGAAATTTGGCATTTGTTCGATACACGTTTTGATATTACAACAACAAAATTAGATACCAAAACCATAGCCCGAGCAGATTTAAGTCGTTACAACACCATCGTTATTTCAAATATGAGGTCTTTAAGTACATCGAACACCAAAAAACTTAAGGCTTGGGTAGAAAATGGAGGCACGCTTATTGGTTTTAGAAATACCGTAAAATGGCTTAAGAAAGAAGAATTTATAAAATTGGAATTTAAGAAAACCAATGTGTTGGCTAAAAACGTGAGCTTTGAAGAAAAGAGCGATTTTAATGGCGCACAGGTGATTGGCGGTGCTATTTTTGAAGCAAAACAAGACCGATCGCACCCCATAAATTTTGGATATAAAAATGATAAAATAGCGATGTTTAGAAACACTACTGTTTTTATAAAAGCTGATTCTTTAAGCTATAACAACCCCATAAAATACACAAAAAATCCACTTTTAAGCGGTTACATTTCTAAACCAAACCTAGAGGTATTAGCAGAAACAGTTCCGGTGCAAATAAAAAAACTAGGAAAGGGTAAAGTGGTGGCCTTTACCGATAACACCAATTTTAGAGCGTTTTGGTATGGCACAAATAAATTGTTTTTGAATGCTATTTTCTTTAGAAAGGAATTATAATTTTACGGCCAAAAGTGAAATTATTAAAACTGAAACAACATAAATTAGTGCTATTTCAATGCCGAATAATAAAGTTGAAAATAGCATAACAATTAAAAGATAAAATGGCACTAAAGTGATAGCGATTGCGAACCTGAAGGTAGATACAAATTCAGTTTCATCTATTTTTGGTTCGGCCACATACTTCCAAATCACATAGGGAATAAGTACATTCAAAATTAATAATCCTTTAAAAAACAATCGGATTCCTTTTAACTTTGGTTTTCGAAGGGTTACGCAGTTTTCAAAATGATTTTCAATACAGGCATTTACCGCTTTTGGGTTTAAATAGTCAACTTGCAAATGGTTTAAAGTCGCTACGGTTTCATCATAGTTTTCCGATGGAATGTGTGTGGTTAACTGCGCTATTTCAGATTGGATTCTAGCTTTTAATGTCACCACATTCCCGTTTCTGTTATCCGAAATAAAATCTTTGGCCGAAATAGGTTTACCAAAAAACAGGGAGCTGCTATCCGGAAATTTTTCGGCATGTTCAAAATTTAAACCCACAGGAATTAATTGTAAATCGGTATCCGGATATTTTTCCAAAGTATCAAAAACAATTCTTGTAAAGCCTTTGCTTAAAGGCCTTACGGTGCGTTTTAAATTATGGCTTCCTTCAGGAAAAATAACGATAGCTTCTTTTTTGTGTAACAGTTCGGAACAGGTTTCAAAAATGGCATTATTATTCGTAATGTTGCTCCATCCATCACGAACTCTATAAACGGGAAGCATTTGCAAACTCATTAAAAGCTTGCTAACCAATGACTTTTTAAAAACCGCGGCTCGTGTTAAAAAATAAGAAAATCTACCGCTTTTAGTTGCAATTAATAAAGCATCCAATAAGGCATTTTGATGGTTGCTCAGTAGTAAAACGGGTTTGTTTTTGGGGATATTTGTTTTACCGTGAATTTTTATTCTTCTGAAATAAAAAAACATGCCAATACTTAAATATAATCGTACGCTATATAACCAAATGAATTTCAATATGCTAAACTTCTTTTTTTATGAGACCAAAACCAAGCTAATAATAAACCTGAAACAATATGCCAAATACCCCAAAAGGCTGCTAAAATAGCCATACCGCCTATGCCATCAAAAAACGTAAAAATGAGCAATAATCCTAAACCTGAATTTTGAATTCCTGTTTCTATTGCCAAAGTTTTTTGGTTTTTAAAAGACAGTTTAAACAGACGAGCCACTAAAAACCCAACTAAAATGGCTAATATATTATGACTGATTCCTATAAATAAAACATGGTGGATATAGTTGTTGAAGATTTCCAGGTTTTTAGAGAATGCCAAAATTACTATGGCGATAAAAATAACAATGGACAACGGTTTTAAAACTTTTGAAAGTTTATCGGCTAATACGTTGTTTTTAAACCTTAACAGCATTCCTAAAACCAACGGAATTCCGAGAATAAGAACAACAAGTTTTACCAGCTCAAAAGGTTCTAATTGTACGGTTTTTAAAATTTGCGCTGAGGGTTGGTATAAATTTCCGTAAAGTTGAAAATTAAAAGGTGTCATCACCATGGCTAAAAACGTAGCAAAAGCTGTTAAACTAACTGATAACGCTGTGTTTCCTTTGGCCAAACTCGTCATAAAATTAGATACATTTCCACCTGGGCAAGCCGCTACCATCATCATGCCTAAAGCAATACTCGGTTGCGGTTTTATAAGCAGAATAAATAAAAAGGTAACAAAAGGCAGTACAACAAATTGCGATACTATGCCCAATAAAACGAGCTTGGGTTGTTTGATTAAATTTTTGAAATCGTTTAGCGAAATGCCCAATGCAACACCAAACATAACCAAGGCGAGTGCAACATTTAAAACCCAAAGGGCGTTGGTGTCAAAATTAATTTGAACGTTGTCTAATTGCTGCATACACTAAGAAACAGGCGTCCCGTTTTTAACTCTGTTTTCAGGGTTTAAAAGAACAACATCTTTCCCATTTACAGCACCTAAAACCAAACATTCGCTCATAAATTTAGCAATCTGTTTTTTAGGAAAATTTACAATAGCCACAATTTGCTTATTTAACAACGCTTCTTTGGAATATAAAGAGGTTATTTGTGCCGAAGATTTTTTAATGCCCAAATCTCCAAAATCGATGGTAAGTTGATAAGCGGGTTGTCGCGCTTCGGGAAAATCGTTAACCTCAATAATGGTGCCCACTCGTAAGTCTACTTTCGTGAAATCTTCAAAAGTTATGGTGTTATTCATTTTTTAAAAATACAATTTACCAAATGAATTTTAAAGTGGTTCATAGAAATTTTAAATTATATTTTCTTTTAATGAATTGGAAACAAACTTTACAGACTGTTTTAAAGTTATTTAGTATAAAATGACGAACTTTGAATAAACTGAAAATTATGGCACGTACACCTTCAAATATGATTCCTTTGGGAACACAGGCTCCAGATTTTAACTTACTTGACACGGTTTCTGGAAAAAAATTAGCACTTCAAAATTTAAAAGGCGATAAAGCTACGGTGGTTATGTTTATTTGTAACCACTGCCCGTTTGTAATTCATGTAAACGCAGAATTGGTTGCTATAGCTAACGCTTACGCGGAAAGAGGCGTGTCTTTTATTGCTATTTCCAGTAACGATGTGGTTAATTATCCGCAAGATTCTCCAGAAAAAATGACTATTCAAGCGGAAAAAGAAGGCTATCCATTTCCTTATTTATATGATGAAACCCAAGCTGTAGCAAAAGCTTATGATGCCGCTTGTACACCAGATATTTATGTTTTTGATGCCGATTTAAAACTGAATTACAGGGGGCAAATAGACGATTCGCGCCCTGGGAATGGACTGCCTGTAACCGGAAAAGATTTAAGACATGCCTTAGATTGCATATTGGAAAACAAAGAAAACACCCAATTGCAAAAGCCAAGTATTGGGTGTAATATTAAATGGAAAACATCAGATTAAAGCGATTTTACAAAAGGTGAGGCTGTATGAAAAATTTAATTCTACTTCAGGTTAAGCTTGTCGAAATATTTTAGCTTATTAAATAATCAATTTCGCTTTCGATAAGCTCAACCTGACAACTTAAATTCAAAAGGCTTTTTAGACCGTTACTTCGTTCTTTGGAAACATAGAATAAAGGTTAATTGGTAATACTGCCAGAACCGGAAACCTTGGTGTCTTTTTTAGGGTTTCCTTTGTAAACAATGTCGCCAGAACCTGCTACTCTTGCTTTTAAATTGTCAGTACTTACCACTTCGGCATCACCGGAACCCGCTACAGAAACCTCGGTATTGTTGGCTTGTAAATCGAATCCATGAAAATCGCCAGAGCCCGCAACTTTGGCTTTTAAATTATTAGTGCTGCCTTTTAATGTAAGGTCGCCCGAACCCGCTATGGAGCCTTCAACAGATGTGGTTTTAACATCTAAAACTATATCGCCAGAACCTGCCAAAGCAACATCTAAATGGGTTGCACTTATAACATCTTTATTCCATAAATCTCCTGATCCCGCAAGCGTTACTTTATTAATGTCTTTAAACGGAATCGTGATTTTTATGGTTTTGTTTTTACTTGATTTTAGGTATTTGCCTTTTTTTACTTTTACTTTTAAAACGTTGTCTGTTACTTCGGTAACAATATATTCAAGTAAATTGTCTTCACCTTCAATAGTAATATTTCCTTCGGTTCCGCTTACTAAAATAAAATCCATAGATCCTGCACATTTAATGGCGTCGTAACTATCTGTAGTTCTGGTAACCGTAGTCATGTTACCATTGCCTTTAATAGATTTTGATTGTGCGTAAGCCGTTGTTGCCAAAAGTAAGCTTGCAAAAACCACTAAGGCTTGATTTTTAATTGATGTTTTCATCTGTTCGTTTTTTGATTAATGATTGTTAGTTTTTTGATAGTGTCACACTGCCGTAGTCCGATTCTATGTTAATGGTGTTACCCGAATTGGCATTTCCGTAATGTCCCCTGTAATATTTTCCTGTACCGTTTTCTTTTTTTGTTGAAAACTCCAAACCATCACTACTTTTAAGGGAAGCGTAATCTAAATCAATTTCAAAGCTGAAATGGTAGTTGGGCGCAAAACCAATTTTAATGCCCGTGTACTCCGAATCGATGGTTATGTTCCCCGCATTCTGCGTTATGTTGTTTATTTTAATAGCGCCGTAATCTGCTTTAAGCGACACGTTTTTATAAACATCGCCAATTAGCGTGGTTAAATAATCGCCGTTTCCTGTTATGTTATTCGCTTTTTCTATTTTCATACTGCCGTAATCGCAGTTATAGGTAACATCTTCGGCCGTTTCTATTTTTGAATTTGTATAATCGGCGTTTATGTTTATACTATTGGTTTTCGAGACCGTAAACTCACTATAATCGGCGTTAATTTTTCCGCTTTTTATGTATTCAAAATAGCAGCCTTTACTGTAATCGAAGTTTATGGAATTGTTATCGGCAAGTAATTCCTTGGTCGTTATTTTTCCGTAATCACAGTTTAGTTTTGCATGACCTTCAAGTTTATCAACATTTATGTTCCCGTAGTCATTATTTAATGCCACGCTATTAGTAATAGGAATTTTAACAATGTAGTTAATTTTCATACTAACTTTATTTTTGCCACTCCAATTCCACCACGATTTTGATTTGCCTTTATTGAATTTTGTTTTTGCCGATACGTTTTTAGAAGTTGCTTCGAAATCCACGGTGATATCATTGAGTTTTTCTTGAACCTTTTCTTCGTCGTTACCAGTAGTGGTAATGGTAATTTCGAAAACGATTCTATTCTCGTTCCACGTAACAACATCAATATTACCATAGCTGTTATCAACGCTCAACAAAGCATTTGATGCGACTGAATATTCTTTGTTAATGGTTTTTTTCTTGGTGTATTTTCCACCTTTATCTGTTGCCGCCGAAACAAAAAACGGCAGTATAAATAACAGAATAAGTGTTTTAAATTGTAATGTTCGTTTCATGATTTACGTTTTTAAATTGTTTGATTGTATTGATTTGTTGTAAGGCGTTTTGTAATAATGCTATTCTATTCTGAAAATTTGAAATCATGGCATATATAACCCGGTTATCGTCGCCACTTTCAGATAAATCGTTTTTAAGCGATTCGTATTCTGTTTCTAAAGCTTTCATTCTGCGCATGGTATCTTCAATTAAAATTTTGGTTTCTGGCGAAGATTCTTTTTCAATTTTACTTAATTCTTCGGCAATGGTTGAAGCAAAAAAGCTTTGGGTTTCGGCCATTTTAGGCGATACGCTTGCTAAATCGTTAGACACCTCGTTTTTGTTTAATCCAATAAAAAGCGCAAATAATAAAGCCAAAGAGGCGGCTACACCAATTAATGGTTTTAATAAACGACGCCATTGTTTATCAACTTTAACCAGTTGTAGCGCGCCATCTTCATTCAATTTATTTAAAAACCGCTGCTTGTGATCTGCTGAAGGTGCATCAACATCAAAGTCATTTTCCAGTCTTTTAAAAAGCTCATCTAAAGTATTTTTGCTCATCTTTTTTGTTTTAATTCTGAATTACAGCTTGCAATTTTTGCCTTAAACTTGCCTTGGCTCTCGAAATGGTTGTTCGGCAATTGGCGTTCGAGATATTCATAATTTCGCTTATTTCCTCGTAATCGTAGCCTTCAATCAGGTTTAGGGTTAAGGCAATTCTATAGTTATCCTTTAAGGTTTTCATGGTGTTTAAAACATGTTGCGCTTTTAGGGTTGTAAACTCATAATTGCTCTCGATACCTTGGTTGTTGTCTTCAACTTTATACAAAACATCATCTAAGGGAACCTCGTTGTTTTTACAGTTTTTTTTATAATGATAAATGCTATTGTTTATAACAATTCGTTTTAACCACGCTCCAAATATTTTTACATCTTTAAGGCTTTCCAATTTTGTAAACGCCAACAAAAAAGAGTCTTGCATAATATCTTCTGCCTCAAAATTGTTTTTTACAATTCGCAGTGCTGTGTTGTACATGGCTTTGTAATAGCGGTTATAAATTTCCAATTGCGCAGATTGGTTTTTGGCCATACAAAGCTTTACAAGTTGTTCTGTATTTAAATTAGTTGGCGTCAAAAAAAAACAAATTGTTATAGTATAGATTAAGAAGGATTTGTTTTGTTACAGTTTGAACAAAAAAAAACAAATCATAAACAAAGCGTAGATTTAATTTTTGGGATGGGGTTGCAAAACAAGGTTATTCGGGTGTAACAATAGATTGTGCCCAATCTTTGGCGTCATCTAAATTATCAAAAACTGCGAATGGTTTTTTTAAGAAAGTTTTTTCAATTTCGGCATTGCTCAGTGCCACGTTGTTTTTTGAAACGACTGCGAAGCCTGCTAAGTTTTCTATTTTAGAAGTGCGGGTGTAATTAACGGGATCTACCGAGTACGAATTTATGCGATGCGTTATGTAAACAAATTTTTTGTTTGGAAAATAGGTTTCAGCGATATCTTCCAAGATTTTATTGGATTCCATGGTTACTGTAACCCCCTCTTTTATTATAGATACAACATAATTATCGTAAACATCTATGGTAGCTATTGAAAAGGTTAAGGTTGTTTTCATATAACTAATATAGACATTTTTCACAAAAAAAAGCTCAAAATTAATATTTTGAGCTTTTTTCATAAGTTGAAAATGTAGAATTACGACTCTGTCGGCTTTTCAGATTTTTCAATTGTGATTTTAAGTTCTTGTGACTTTTTATCTAAATCGATTTTAATTTTATCGCCCTCTTGAACGTGCGAGGTAATAATTTCTTCGGCCAAAGCATCTTCAATATATTTTTGAATAGCTCGTTTAAGCGGTCTTGCACCATATTGTTTATCGAAACCTTTGTCTGCTATATAATCTTTGGCACTTTTAGTAAGTTTTAAAATATAGCCTAAATCTTCGATGCGCAATAACAGTTTATCCAATTCGATATCGATAATTTTGTTGATGTCTTCTTTTTCCAAAGGATTGAAAACAACCACATCATCAATTCTATTTAAAAACTCTGGTGCGAATGATTTTTTTAGTGCATTCTCAATAATCTTAACAGCATTGGCATCTTCCTGTGCTTTTTGAGACGCGGTTCCAAAGCCAATACCGGTTCCAAAATCCTTAAGTTTTCGGGCACCAATATTGGAAGTCATAATAATTATGGTGTTTCTAAAATCAATTTTTCTTCCTAAGCTATCGGTTAAATAACCATCGTCAAGCACTTGCAATAGCATGTTGAATACATCGGGATGTGCTTTTTCAATTTCATCTAAAAGAATAACAGCATACGGTTTGCGTCTTACTTTCTCGGTTAATTGTCCGCCCTCTTCGTAACCTACGTATCCTGGAGGTGCACCAATTAATCTGGAAATGGCAAATTTTTCCATGTATTCACTCATATCTATTCTAACCAATGATTCTTCGCTGTCGAATAATTCGCGCGATAACACTTTGGCTAACTGTGTTTTACCAACACCTGTTTGTCCTAAAAATATAAATGAACCAATGGGCTTGTTTGGGTCTTTTAGTCCCGCACGATTTCGCTGAATGGCTTTAACCACTTTAGCAACGGCATCGTCTTGACCAATAACTTTCCCTTTTATAAGGTTTGGTAGTTCGGCAAGTTTATTGATTTCGGTTTGTGCAATCCTGTTCACAGGGATTCCGGTCATCATCGACACTACATCGGCTACATTGTCTTCAGTAACAATTTCGCGGTGTTGTTTGGTTTCCTCTTCCCATTTTTCTTGGGCCGTAGCCAATTCTTTTTCAATGCGTTTTTCATCATCTCGAAGTTTTGCAGCTTCCTCGTATTTTTGTTTTTTTACAACAGAGTTCTTTGTTTCCTTAACGGTTTCGAGCTGTTTTTCTAATTCAAGAATTTGCTTTGGGACATCAATATTGGTAATATGAACCCGCGATCCGGCTTCGTCTAAAGCATCAATGGCTTTATCTGGTAAAAAGCGATCAGTCATATATCTATTGGTTAATTTCACACAAGCTTCAATCGCCTCTGGTGTGTAATCAACGTTGTGATGCTCTTCGTATTTACCTTTAATGTTGTTAAGAATTTCAATGGTTTCAGAAACCGTTGTTGGCTCCACAATTACCTTTTGAAAACGACGTTCCAAAGCGCCGTCTTTTTCTATATATTGTCTGTACTCATCTAAAGTTGTGGCACCAATACATTGTATTTCGCCACGTGCTAGAGCGGGTTTAAACATGTTTGAAGCGTCTAAGCTTCCAGTGGCTCCACCAGCGCCAACAATGGTGTGGATTTCATCAATAAATAGAATAACATCGTCGTTTTTTTCAAGCTCGTTCATTACGGCTTTCATGCGTTCTTCAAACTGTCCGCGGTATTTGGTGCCGGCAACCAAACTTGCCAAATCTAAAGTTACCACACGTTTATTAAACAAAATACGCGACACTTTTCGTTTTACAATGCGCAATGCCAAACCTTCGGCAATGGCCGATTTACCAACTCCGGGTTCGCCAATTAAAAGCGGATTGTTTTTCTTTCGTCTACTTAAAACCTGCGACACGCGCTGAATTTCTTTTTCGCGGCCAACAACCGGGTCTAATTTTCCTTCATCGGCCATAGCTGTTAAATCGCGTCCAAAATTATCTAAAACGGGGGTTTTAGATTTTTTGTTTGCCTTACCAGATGGCGCATTAAATATATTGTCCTTTGCGGCATCGCCTTGCGCGCCGGTATCGTCATCTTGAAAAGATTCAGATTTTGGCTCTATATAATCGTTATCGTTCGTAATCATAAGTTTAAATTGTTCTTTTACATTGTCGTAATCGACTTTAAGCTTATTTAAAAGCTTGGTAGTGGGGTCGTTCTCATTTCTTAAAATACATAAAAGTAAATGAGCGGTATTTATTGAAGTACTTTGAAATAGTTTAGCTTCTAAAAATGTTGTTTTTAAAGCACGTTCTGCTTGCCTTGTAAGGTGTAGGTTCTTTTTTTGATTGGAAGCTACGGTTATATTGGGGTTTGCAGGACTTAAAATTTCTACTTTTCGCCTTAAATGATTCAAATCAATTTCTAAGGCATTTAAAATGTTGATGGCTTTACCGTCGCCATCACGCAATAGCCCAAGCATTAAGTGTTCGGTACCGATAAAATCGTGCCCCAACCTTAGCGCTTCTTCTTTGCTAAATGCAATTACATCTTTTACTCTTGGTGAAAAATTATCATCCATAACTTGTTCCTTTCTGCATTAAAAATAATAATAATAGTTAACTAAAGGCAAAAACTGTTCCTTAATTTGCTAATTGACGAAAAATTCTTTATAAAATCAAAATTTTTACCCGCATACTTATCAACTAAAAAAGGATGCGAAATTGTTAATAAAAAACATTAAAAATTATGATTGAAAGTCCTACTATGACTAATGAAAGTTATATATTAGCATGTTTTGAAAAATTCATAAAAACTTAATTAAAATATTTATGGAAGAAGGAGAAAAATTGATCCCTATTAATATTGAAGATGAGATGAAATCGGCATACATTGATTATTCAATGTCGGTCATTGTGTCACGTGCCTTACCCGATGTAAGAGATGGTTTAAAGCCGGTACACAGACGTGTGCTTTACGGGATGCACGAATTAGGTGTTAGGGCGAACTCAGCACATAAGAAATCTGCAAGAATTGTAGGGGAGGTTTTAGGTAAGTACCATCCGCACGGTGATACTTCGGTTTACGATGCTATGGTACGAATGGCACAAGAATGGAGTTTACGTTATATGTTAGTTGATGGCCAAGGTAACTTTGGCTCTATTGATGGCGATAGTCCTGCGGCAATGCGTTATACCGAGGCCCGAATGCGTAAAATATCTGAGGATATGCTGGCGGATATCGACAAAGAAACCGTAGATCATAAATTAAATTTTGATGATACGCTGCAAGAACCAACCGTGTTACCAACTCGTATTCCGGGACTTTTGGTAAATGGAGCATCTGGAATTGCCGTAGGTATGGCAACCAATATGCCACCGCACAACTTAACTGAGGTTGTAAACGGAACCATCGCGTATATTGAAAATAACGATATAGAAATTGACGAGCTTATTCAGCATATTAAAGCGCCAGATTTTCCAACAGGTGGAACTATTTATGGCTACGATGGGGTAAAGGAAGCATTCCAAACCGGTCGCGGACGTATTGTTATGCGAGCTAAAGCCAATATTGAGGAGGTTAATGGACGTGAGTGTATCGTCGTTGAAGAGATTCCTTACCTTGTGAATAAGGCCGACATGATTAAAAAAACTGCGGACCTTGTAAACGATAAAAAAATGGACGGCATTGCAACCATTCGCGATGAATCCGATAGAAACGGTATGCGCATCGTTTACGTGTTAAAGCGTGATGCCATTCCAAACATCGTTTTAAATAAACTTTATAAATATACCGCGTTACAATCTTCGTTTAGTGTAAATAATATTGCGCTCGTAAATGGACGTCCGCAATTATTAAACTTAAAAGAGCTTATTCACTATTTCGTTGAGCACAGACACGACGTTGTGGTGCGCCGTACAACTTACGAGTTGCGCAAAGCGGAAGAACGTGCCCACATATTGGAAGGCTTAATTATAGCTTCAGATAATATTGATGAAGTTATAGCACTTATCCGTGCATCATCTAATGCCGATGAAGCTCGCGAAAAATTAATAGAACGTTTTAAACTCTCAGAAATTCAAGCCAAAGCCATTGTCGAGATGCGTTTGCGTCAGCTTACAGGCTTAGAGCAGGATAAACTGCGTTCAGAATATGATGAATTAATGAAAACCATTGAAGACTTAAAAGATATTCTTGACAAAAAAGAACGTCGCATGGACATCATTAAGGAAGAATTGGAAGTTGTAAGAGATAAATATGGTGACGAGCGTCGCTCAACTATTGAATATGCGGGTGGCGATTTAAGTATTGAAGATATGATTCCGGACGAAAAAGTGGTTATCACAATTTCGCATGCGGGTTATATTAAGCGTACCTCATTAACAGAATACAAAACACAAAATAGAGGTGGCGTTGGGCAAAAAGCATCAACAACACGAAACGAAGATTTCTTAGAACACTTGTTTGTTGGTACCAATCACCAATACATGTTGTTCTTCACCCAAAAAGGAAAGTGTTTCTGGATGCGTGTTTACGAAATTCCTGAAGGCAGTAAAACGTCGAAAGGAAGAGCCATTCAAAATCTTATAAATATTGAGCAAGACGATAAAGTAATGGCTTTTATTTGTACCCAAGATTTAAAGAACGAAGAATATATAAACAGCCATTATGTCATAATGGCAACTAAAAAAGGTCAAGTAAAAAAGACCTCTTTAGAGCAATATTCGCGTCCGCGTACAAACGGAATCAATGCGATAACCATTAAAGAAGACGATGTTTTATTAGAAGCAAAGCTAACAACCGGTGAAAGCCAAGTGATGCTGGCCTTAAAATCGGGTAAAGCCATACGTTTTGAAGAAGCCAAAACAAGGCCTATGGGTCGTGGTGCCTCTGGAGTTCGTGGTATTCGTTTACAAGACGAGAAAACCGATGAGGTTGTAGGTATGATTGCGGTGGATGATATGGAAAGCGATATTCTTGTTGTTTCAGAGAATGGCTATGGAAAGCGCTCAAGTTTAGAGGACTACAGAATTACGAATAGAGGCGGAAAAGGTGTAAAAACCATTTCTATTACAGAAAAAACCGGTAACTTAGTGTCGATTAAGAACGTAACCGATGACGATGATTTAATGATTATCAACAAATCGGGCATTGCCATTCGTATGGCCGTTCAAGATTTAAGGGTTATGGGAAGGGCCACTCAAGGCGTTAAATTAATTAACCTAAAAGGCAACGACTCTATTGCGGCTGTAGCTAAAGTAATGCATGACGAAGATGATGTGGAGGCTGTTGAACCTACTGAAAACACTGAGGCTTCAGAAGATGGCACAACTCTTGATAATAATAACACAGAAAACAATAATGACAATTAACTAAATATTATTAATACAATGAAAAAACAAATAATTATAGCTTTAGCCTTCTCAATAAGTGCATTTTCATTTGCACAAAAAAAGGAATTGAGAACAGCAGAAAAAGCTATTAAAGGAAACAATTTTGCAGAAGCAAAAGCAGCGCTGAATCAAGCTGAAGCTTTAATGGCTTCTATGGACGACAAAAACAAAGCCAAATATTATTACCTACTTGGGCAAGCACTTTATGCCAATGGAGCGGGCTCAAGTGAAGATATCGATAAGGCTTTAGCGAGTTTAGAAAACGTTAAAGGTAGTTATGGGTCTGAGGTGACTGCTTTAAAGCAAACCATGACCAACGACATTTTAACAAAAGGTAATAAAGCCTACGAAGACAAAGATTTTTCGACGGCCTCAAAACACTTTGAGCACGCTTACCGAACCTCTACAAAAGATACTTTATTTCTTTATTACGCCGCTGCTACCGCGGTAAATGTTCAAGAATTTGACAGAGCATTAAGGCTGTACGAAGAGCTTAAAGAATTAGGTTATACAGGTATACAAAAAGAGTATTATGCTACCAACATTGAAACTGGCGAAGAAGAAGTTTTAGATGAAGGTACGCGAGATTTATATGTAAAAGCAAAAAGCCATATTAAACCAGGTGAACGATTAACGGATTCTAAAAAAGCCGAAATCGTTAAAAATGTAGCGCTGATTTACGTAAGCCAAGGCAATAACGAAAAGGCATTGGAAGCTATGAAAGACGCTAGGGCTGAAAGTCCAGACGATATTAACTTGTTGCTTTCTGAAGCCAACGTACATTTTAAAATGGGCAACAAAGAGGAATTTAAAAGACTATTGGAAATAGCAACTCAAAAAGACCCGGAAAATGCAGAGTTACAATATAACTTAGGTGTGATTGCTGGAGAGTCTGAAGATGTTGAAGCTGCAAAAAAATATTACGATAAGGCTATCGAATTAGACCCTAATTACATAAACGCTTATATAAATATGGCGGCCTTAATATTAAATGAAGAACAAGCTATTATTGAAGAAATGAATGGTTTGGGAACTTCCAAAAAAGATGATTTACGTTATGATGAGTTAAGAGAAGAGCGTCAAAACATCTACAAAAGTGCCATACCATATTTAGATAAAGCATTGGCAATTAATCCTAAAAACATTAATGCTGCTAAAACCTTAATGAATATTTACAGTGTTATTGGCGAAACTGATAAATATAAAGCGATGAAAGAAAGAGTTGAAGCTATTGAAGCTGGCAACTAGTTTTTGTTGCGTATTATATTGCTATAAAAAAGCATAAAAAAAACGGCTCCCAAAAGTTAAATACTTTTGGGAGCCGTTTTTTTTATGCGATATGTGGTGAGAACTATTAGCGCGTTATAACCATTTATTCGGTAGTTTCCTCCATGGTGTGGTAAACGTTTTGCACATCATCATCTTCTTCAAATTTCTCAAGTAGTTTTTCAACATCCTCAGTTTGTTCTGTTGTTAATTGCTTGGTAACTTGCGGTATGCGCTCAAACCCAGATGATAAAATTTCAATCCCACGATTTTCCAATTCAGCTTGAATCGCTCCAAAACTTTCAAAAGGCGCATAAATTAAAATGCCATCGTCGTCGGCAAATACTTCTTCGGCACCAAAATCAATAAACTCCAATTCTATTTCTTCAGGATCTAAACCTTCAGCATTTATTCTAAAATTACAAGTGTGGTCGAACATAAAAACCACCGAACCCGAGGTGCCCAAACTGCCATCGCATTTATTGAAATAACTGCGCACATTGGCAACGGTACGCGTATTATTATCGGTTGCCGTTTCTACTAATACCGCAATGCCGTGTGGTGCGTAACCTTCAAAAATGACCTCTTTATAGTCGCCTTGGCTCTTATCGCTCGCCCGTTTTATGGCGCGCTCAATATTGTCTTTAGGCATATTTACAGCCTTCGCATTTTGTATAACAGCACGCAAGCGCGAATTGCTATCGGGGTCTGGCCCCCCTTCTTTTACCGCCATTACAATATCTTTGCCAATGCGCGTAAAGGCTTTACTCATGGCCGACCAACGTTTCATTTTCCTTGCTTTTCTAAATTCGAAAGCTCTTCCCATAATGTGTTGAGTTGTTTGTTGTTAATTTTTTAATTGAAATAAAACGTAAAAATAAAAAAAGTAAACAGAAATGAAAGTTTCAAATCTGGTTAATAGTTTGGTGTGACCATTGACAAATACTTAAAACGATTACTGCCAACAAAATTGGCTATTCGTCGTCTGGTTCTACAATATGTTCTATGGCTTTTGCCAGTTTAAAGTCTTTATTGGTTACCCCATTGGCATCGTGTGTAGACAGCGATATGGTAAGTATATTGTACACGTTACTCCAATTTGGGTGATGGTTTAAGGCTTCGCATTCAAAAGCAATTCTGCTCATGGCGCTAAAGCAATCTTTAAAATTCTCGAATTCAAATTCGGCGTGAATCGCATCATCATAATATTCCCATTCTGGTAAATGCAATAATTTTTTTTCTATGTCGTCTTTTGATAGTTTGCTCATAATTCATGTTTTAAATTGATCGTTAACATGCTCAAATTTCAAGCATTAAAATCCATTAAATTTTTAATTCAGTTAATATATCTTGACTTAACAATTGAAGGTTTTTTGGTAGCAAATTATATTTTGGCAATACCGCTAAATACCTGTCGTCGTTAGTTGTGTATACCTGTTTATATAGGGCCTTAAGGTTGCCTAATGATTTTATTATTTCCTTAATAAAATCGTCGTGGTGTACCAAATCGGTACTTCCTAAATGGAAAACCCCAAATTTACTTCTATTGATTATATAGTGCAATTGTTGCGTTACTTTAGTGTCGGTGGTTACATTCATTATTAAATTAGGAAACACTTCAATGGCCGTTTTGTTTTTTATATGTTGAAGGATTTCCAACACACGGGGCGACTGGTTTCCAAAAACCATGGGCAAGCGTAAAATAGCGACTTGTCTTTTGGGTAATCGCAACAACATATTTTCAATTTTTATTTTAAAATGCCCATAAATACTATTACTGTATGTTTTATCGGTTTCGTAACTTGGATACTTGCTATAAGCATCGAAAACATTTGCAGACGATAGAAATATAAGTTTTATTTTGTTTAAAAATACATATTCCGAAAGATGCTGATGCACTAAAACTTGTTTTGAAAAATCGCCACGAAGCGCCGAAATTATGATAGTTGGTTTCACAATATCCAGAATTTCGTAAACGTCATCTTCTTCAATATTATACTGAAAAAAGTGATGGTTTTTTTCTAAATCTTTGTTTGTTATATTGTAAGTACCAAACGTTCTAAAATAGGAGCAGAGTTCCTTGTAAATGGCGCCACCTAAAAATCCGCTTGCACCTAAAATTAAAATACTGTGTTTGTTTTCTGCTGCCTTCTCTTTCATTAAATCCTAACATTATTCCATATAAACTAGCAACATATGGTTTTTAACGTTTTTGTAGCCAGTTTGGTGTTAAATGGGTTATAAATGTATAACAACTAAAATACTTAGTAACCGAATAAATTTTATAAACCTTTATAAAACGGTAATTTTATAATGGTAGCAGGAACTGCATTTTTACGTATTTGTATGTTTATTTTACTGTCTACTGCAGCAAAAACATTTGGCACATAGCCTAAGCCAATACCAATGCCTAAACTGGGGCTCATAGTACCCGAGGTAACAATCCCTATTTTTTTACCGTTGCCATCAACAATATCGTAACCTTGACGCGGAATGCCGCGGTCATCTAATTTAAAGGCTACTAATTTTCGTTCTGTGCCACGTTCTTTTTCAGCTTTTAGCGCTTCAGAGTTTGTAAAGTCTTTAGTAAATTTTAATATCCAACCTAAACCTGCCTCAAGTGGCGAGGTGGTCTCGTCAATATCATTTCCGTAAAGGCAATATCCCATTTCTAATCGCAAAGTATCGCGTGCCGCCAAACCAATGGGTTTGATACCGTAGTCCGCACCGGCTTCAAACACCTTGTCCCAGATTTGTTTAACTTCAGCATTTTTACAGTAAATTTCAAAACCACCGCTACCCGTATAACCGGTTGCCGAAATAATAACATGCTCGACACCTGCAAAATCGCCAACCACAAAATTGTAAAATTTTATAGATGACAAATCATGGCTTGTTAAGGACTGCATTGCTTCAATGGCTTTTGGGCCTTGAATGGCGAGTAATGCGTAATCTTCACTTAAATTCCGCATTGTGGCGCCAACATCATTTTTAGACTGAATCCAGTTCCAATCCTTTTCAATATTACTTGCATTAACAACCAATAAATAGGTTTGTTCTTTAAGTTTATAAATAATTAAATCGTCAACTATACCACCGTCGTCATTCGGCAAACAGCTGTATTGGGCTTTGCCAATAGTTAATTTACTAGCGTCGTTACTACTTACCTTTTGGATTAAATCCAGCGCATGTTCACCTTCAATTAAAAACTCCCCCATGTGCGATACATCAAACACACCAACAGAATTTCTAACAGTTTCGTGTTCTGCATTTACACCTTCGTACTGCACGGGCATATTGTAACCGGCAAAGGGCACCATTTTTGCTCCAAGAGCGATGTGTGTTTGATTTAAAGCTGTGTTTTTCATTTGAGGATAATTATTTTATAATTCCCTCGAAGGAGGAAATCTCATTAATTTATATCTAAAACAAATGTATTGATTTTTTATAGATTTCGCTTTCGCGGAACGGAAAATATTGCTCATAAATCCATCGAAAACCATAAAGTTTTAAATGATGTTTCATCCTTTATATTATACATGGAAAAAGTGTAAATAAAAAAACCTGAACAAAAATTTTATTGTTCAGGTTTTAAGTTTAAAATTATATTCGATGCGTTTAAAGCACAAGCGATAAACTTAAAATAAGCTGATCGGGGCGCGTATCTAATCTGTTATCCACATTAACGCCATTGTTGTCTAAAAAAGTAGCTTCGTTGTTGCTTAAACCTCTTTCGTATCTCACATCAATACCAAGTTTGTTAAAATTTAGCCCGATGCCAAAGTTTAGACCAACAGAAAAATCATTTTCTATTTTATTAATGGAAAGGTCAGAGGCTTTAAAATCAGTGTCTAAAATATATTGAAATGAGGGGCCGCCAAAAACACTAATGGGCCCTAAAACTTTCAGGCCAACCAGCATTGGTGCATCTATTTTTTGCATTTTAAAGCTGTTGTTATTATAATCGCTTTTTGTGCTGGTGTATACCAACTCGGGTTTAAAATAAACTTGCTTTCCAATTTTACCAAATAACCCAAAGTGATAACCTACATTTCTATCAGGATGTTCGGCATTGCTACTTATAGATTCGAAATAATTGCCATTTGCATTGTAGTTTAATCCCGCTTTAAAACCAATTCCGGTGGCAGTTTGAGCGTAAGTAGCTGTTGATATTGTAACTAAAAATAATAAGGTAATAAAAAAAGAATGCTTCATAATTGTTCGTTTTTTGTGATTTTGAGGTATAGTATCAAAAACGTTGCCAAACGGAAATTATTTCTTTAAAATGGATTTTTTTGAAATTAAAGGAAGTAGTTTAAACCGTAATTTGAAATGTCAGTTTGAGCGTGGTCGAAAACATTATGCTGCTGAAATTTAGTGCATTTCGACTACGCTCAATGTGACATAAAAGGATTTTTTATACTTTTTAAACAATCCCTTTTTATAATAGAATCACTATTATTTTCTACCAATAACAGTCTGTACTTTCTCTACAATTGAGGCACTGTTTAAACCGTACTTTTCCATAAGTTGAGCCGGTGTTCCCGATTCCCCAAAGGTATCGTTGGTAGCTACAAACTCTTGAGGGGTTGGGTTGTGTAAGGCTAATGTGCGGGCAACACTTTCGCCCAAACCACCTAAAAAGTTATGTTCTTCGGCCGTAACAACACATCCGGTTTTTGCAACCGATTCCAAAATAGCCTTTTCATCTAAAGGTTTAATGGTATGGATATTTATTACTTCGACAGAAATACCTTTTTCGTGCAATACTTTAGAGGCTTCCAAAGCTTCCCAAACCAAATGGCCCGTAGCCACAATAGTAACATCGGTACCTTCGGTAAGTTTTATGGCTTTTCCTATTTCAAATTTTTGGTTTTCAGGCGTAAACACAGGAACTGCAGGTCTACCAAAACGTAAATATACAGGGCCTTCGTGGTCTGCAATAGCAATGGTTGCCGCTTTGGTTTGGTTGTAATCGCAGGTGTTTATTACCGTCATGCCAGGAAGCATTTTCATCAATCCGATATCTTCAAGTATTTGGTGTGTGGCACCATCTTCACCTAAAGTTAAGCCGGCATGCGAAGCACATATTTTTACATTTTTACCAGAATAGGCGATAGATTGACGAATTTGGTCGTAAACCCTTCCGGTTGAAAAATTGGCAAACGTTCCCGTAAATGGAATTTTTCCGCCAATGGTTAAACCAGCCGCAATGCCCATCATATTGGCTTCGGCAATGCCTACTTGAAAGAAGCGCTCTGGATTTTCTTTAATGAATTGATCCATTTTTAACGACCCAATTAAATCGGCACAAAGTGCTACAACATTGGGGTTGGTTCTACCTAGTTCGGTGAGTCCAGCTCCAAAACCGCTTCGTGTATCTTTTTTTTCAGTGTAAGTGTATGTTTTCATTTTTCTTTTTAATTGGGAATTAATAATCGCCTAAAGTTTCTGCATTTTGAGCTAAAGCACTTTCCAGTTGCTCGTCGTTTGGTGCTTTTCCGTGCCACGCGTGTGTGTGCATCATAAAATCAACACCGTTGCCCATCATGGTTTTCAATAATACACAAACCGGTTTTCCTTTTCCTGTTTCCGCTTTGGCTTCTGCCATACCTTTTAAAATGGCTTCAATCTTGTTACCTTCTTCAATGTCAATTACCGTCCAGCCAAAAGCTTCAAATTTAGCTCTAATGCTTCCCATTGGCAATACATCATCGGTAGCACCATCAATTTGCTTTCCGTTTAAATCTATGGTCGAAATTAAATTATCTACTTTTTTAGCCGAAGCGTACATAATAGCTTCCCAATTTTGACCTTCCTGCAATTCGCCATCGCCGTGTAACGAGTACACTAAATGTTGATCTCCATTCAGCTTTTTGGCTTGTGCCGCACCAATGGCAACACTCATGCCTTGACCTAGGGAACCGGAAGCGATTCTTATTCCCGGTAAACCTTCGTGCGTAGTTGGATGCCCTTGTAAACGCGAATTAATTAATCTAAAAGTGTTTAATTCATCTACCGAAAAATAACCTGTTCTCGCCAACACACTGTAATAAACCGGAGAGATGTGGCCGTTTGATAAAAAGAAAAGATCTTCACCAATACCGTCCATATCAAAATGGTCTTTTCTATCCATAATTTCACTGTAAAGTGCTACAAAAAATTCTGCGCATCCTAATGAACCTCCTGGGTGACCAGAATTTACTTTATGCACCATTCGTAAAATATCTCTACGAACTTGCGTCGTTAAATCTTCTAATTGTTGTGTGTTTGGCATGTTTAAATTATTAGTTTTTTTGCGCGACAAAAATAATCTTTTAAATACCCTTAACAAAATAGATATGATGCATTTATTAACTAATTATGAAGATTTGCTAACAATTGAAAATTTTATTTTAAGATTCGTTGTTAATTAATTTTATTGCACTTGGTTAAAGGCGTTTTTACATCCATAAATTTTATTAAATGTTTAAGAGCAAAAGCTGTTTTGTTAATTATCTTTACTCAGGCATTCTAATTTTTATTAAATAAGACTTTGTGAACCTTTATGCAGCTTGAAAATGAATTAAAATAAAAAAATTATGTAGGTTTGTCAGCGACAGATTTTAAATTTATGACATTCGAATTAAAAGCGAAAGACACCCAAAGTAATGCCAGGGCAGGAAAAATAACAACAGACCACGGGGTTATTGAAACCCCAATTTTTATGCCTGTTGGTACGGTAGCAACTGTAAAAGGTGTGCATCAGCGTGAGTTAAAAGACGATATAAACCCCGATATTATTTTGGGGAATACCTATCATTTATATTTACGTCCGCAAACCCATATTCTGGAAAAAGCGGGCGGATTGCATAAGTTTATGAATTGGGATAGGAATATTTTAACCGATTCGGGTGGCTATCAAGTGTATTCGTTGTCTGCAAATAGAAAAATAAAAGAAGAAGGCGTTAAGTTTAAATCTCATATTGACGGAAGTTACCATACATTTACCCCTGAAAATGTAATGGAAATACAACGTACCATTGGAGCCGATATTATTATGGCTTTTGATGAGTGCACACCATATCCGTGCGATTATAATTATGCGAAACGTTCGATGCACATGACCCATCGTTGGTTGGACCGTTGCATCAATCATTTAGAAAAAACACCATTAAAATACGATTACAATCAAGCTTTTTTTCCAATCGTTCAAGGCAGTACGTATAAAGATTTACGAAAACAATCGGCCGAATATATTGCGAATGCAGGCGCTGTGGGTAATGCCATTGGCGGATTATCAGTGGGCGAACCCGCCGAAGAAATGTACGCGATGACCGAGGTTGTAACCGAAATTCTTCCCCAAGATAAACCGCGATATTTAATGGGTGTTGGTACGCCAATCAATATTTTAGAAAATATTGCGTTAGGAGTAGATATGTTTGATTGCGTAATGCCAACGCGAAATGCCCGAAACGGCATGTTGTTTACGGCACATGGTTCAGTCAACATTAAAAATTTAAAATGGGCTGATGATTTTTCGCCAATCGACGAAATGGGAATTACATTTGTTGATACCGAATATAGTAAAGCTTATTTAAGACATTTATTCACAGTTAACGAGCTGTTGGGCAAGCAAATTGCGACCATTCACAATTTAGGTTTTTATATGTGGTTGGTTCGCGAAGCGAGAAAACATATATTAGCGGGAGATTTTAGAATTTGGAAAGACAAAATGGTAAAACAAATGGACATTCGCCTTTAAAAAGAATTTAAACAAAAGAAGCTGACATAGAGAAGAAATGAGTTTTCTTTATTCTGAAAAATAAATATGAAATTGAATTGAAAATACTCGACTGGTACATATTAAAACGCTATTTGTTTACATTTTTTATGATGCTGATGTTGTTTATCCCCATTGGGATCACCGTACATCTTGCCGAAAAAATTGGGAAAATCCTTGAAAACGAAGTGCCTTTTGGAGAAGTTATGTTGTATCTGTTGGATTTCACCATTTATTTTGCACATTTACTGTTTCCGCTGTTTTTGTTTTTATCGGTTATTTGGTTTACATCTAAACTTGCTAATAATACCGAAATTATTGCCTTTTTAAGCTCGGGCGTATCGTTTACAAGATTTTTAAAGCCTTATTTATTTGGTGCGTTTTTTGTTGCTATTTTGGCACTTATAATGGGTTTGTATTTAGCACCAAAAGCAAGCCAGGGATTTAACGATTTTAGTTATAAATACTTAAAAAAAGGTAGAAAAGTTGCAGAAAACAGGAATGTTTTCAGACAAATTAATGATACCGATTTTATTTATGTAAGCAGTTTCGATCTTAAAAACAAGCAAGGCAGTAACTTTACTTTAGAGCATATTAAAGACAATAAGCTCGTTTACAAAATCAATGCGAATACCATAAAATTTATTGATAAAGACAGCACGTATCAATTAAGGAATTACACAAAACGCACCGTGGGTGAATTTGACGATATCCTTGAAAGCGCCCCAAAAAAAGATACCGTTTTCAGTTTTGATATCGAAGATTTAACACCGGTTATATATATTGCCGAAACGCTTTCGTATGGCGATTTAACCGATTTTATCGCCAAGGAGGAAAAACGTGGGTCTTCCAACATTGGGCGCTATAAATTGGTGCTTTACAGAAAATGGAGCTTACCGGTTTCAGTATTTATTTTAACCATTATTGCGGTTGCCGTATCGTCTATAAAAAGGCGCGGAGGCATGGGCGTTAATTTAGCGGTGGGCATTTGCATTGCCATGGTTTTTGTGTTTTTTGATAAAATATTTGGCGTAATGGCCGAACAGTCAAACTTCCCACCGGTTATTGCGGTATGGTTTCCTAATGTCATTTTTGGTATTTTAGCCATATATCTTTTACGAAATGCCAAACGCTAGGGTTTATTATGAAATAAGATGTACAGAATTAACTCAGGTATTTTGTGCAATAACGAGGCAAAAAATGCAGATATAGCCAAAGCTAAATCGAGGCTTTTTAACAAAGTTAATGTGCAAAAGAGCAAGGTAAAATGGATAGATTATTTCATAGCAAACCCAAACTTAAAAACTATTTACATCTTCATTTTTTAGTTTTTATCGCAGGCTTTACTGCTATTTTAGGCGAGTTAATTACAATTAAGGCCGTTCCTTTGGTTTGGTTTAGAATGGTTATGGCATCTATTTTAATGTTTCTTTACATTAAAATAGCCAAAGTAAAACTAAAAGTATCGCCAAAAGCTATTATTAAGTTTTCGTTGGCAGGTATTATTATTGCTTTGCATTGGATTACATTTTTTGGTGCTATTGATGCATCCAATATTTCAATCACATTGGCCATGTTTTCCACGGGCGCTTTTTTCGCCTCTTTTATCGAGCCTTTTATTTATAAACGCGCTATAATTTGGTATGAAATTGTTTTCGGAGTCATCGTAATTATCGGTGTTTTTGTTATTACCCAAAGTGAATTCAAATATATTAATGGGATTGTTTTGGGCATTTTATCAGCTTTCTTATCGTCATTATTCGCTGTGCTTAACGGGAGTTTTTTAAAACAGCATACCGCGACGGTTATTTCGTTTTACGAGTTTTTAAGTGGCGTAATGTTTATATCAATTTATATATTATTATTTGGCGGTGGGTTTTCAACTGAATTCTTCAATCTAAGCGCTTCAGATTTTGGCTATCTTTTTATTTTAGCTTCTATTTGTACCGCTTATGCCTTTATTGCATCGGTGTATGTTATGAAACTTATAAGTCCGTATACCGTTGTGTTAACCTATAATTTAGAACCTATTTACGGTATTTTGTTGGCCATTATGCTTTTCCCTGAAAAGGAAAAAATGACACCGGAATTTTATTATGGCGCTATTGTAATTATTGCAACGGTTATGCTAAATGGCATTATAAAAAACATAAGAACATTAAAAAGAAAACCTTCTTAACAGAATAACATAATTAAAGTTTTTATATTTACTCAATCTTACTAATTTGATAATTAAGGTGTCGTATAATTAAAATTTTATTTCGTTTTGATTGTAATTTTAAAACAAAATAAAATATGTAATTTTGTACCCTAACCAAGATTAATAGTCCAAACAAAAAATTCTTATGGAATATTTAGAATTTGAATTACCAATTAAAGACCTAGAAGACCAATTGCTAAAGTGCAAAGTAATCGGAGAGGAAAGTGAAGTTGATGTTACCGAAACTTGCTCGCAAATTGAAAAGAAACTTAAAGCCACCCAAAAAGATATTTATAAAAACCTAACGCCATGGCAGCGTGTGCAATTATCGCGCCACCCAAATAGACCATATACTATGGACTATATAAAGGCCATTTGCGGGAATTCGTTTTTAGAGCTCCACGGCGATAGAAACTTTAAGGATGATAAGGCGATGATTGGTGGCTTAGGAAAAATTGGCGATCAAAGTTTTATGTTTATTGGCCAGCAAAAAGGCTATAATACAAAAACACGTCAATACCGTAATTTTGGTATGGCGAATCCGGAGGGTTACCGCAAAGCGTTACGCTTAATGAAATCTGCCGAAAAATTCGGAATTCCAGTAGTTACCCTTTTAGATACTCCTGGAGCTTACCCCGGATTGGAAGCAGAAGAACGCGGACAAGGTGAGGCTATTGCAAGAAATATTTTAGAAATGACACGATTAAAAGTGCCCATTATTACCATAGTTGTAGGCGAAGGCGCCTCTGGTGGTGCTTTGGGCATTGGAGTAGGCGATAGGGTACTTATGTTAGAAAACACTTGGTATTCAGTGATATCGCCAGAGTCTTGTTCGTCTATACTTTGGCGCAGTTGGGAGTATAAAGAAACAGCTGCCGAAGCTTTAAAATTAACTGCTAGCGATATGAAAAAACTAAAGCTAGTAGACGAAATTATAAAAGAGCCACTTGGAGGCGCACATCGCGATAGAGACAAAACATTTACATCTGTGAGCAACTCAATAGTGAAAACTTTTGAAGCACTTAAAAACTTATCACCAAAAGATTTGGTGTCTCAGCGTATGGATAAATATATGCAAATGGGCGTATACAAAGGGTAAGCCTTTTAAAATAGCATTAAAGAAAAATCTGAAGTTAATAACTTCAGATTTTTTTATGGTTATTGACAATAATTATAAGTTATTAACAGTTAAATTGTTAACTAAAGGTTAACAATCAAGAATCATTTTTCATACTAAAACACACACAATTTAATTACTTTCGTAGTCATGAAACAACCTAACCAAATCCAAGGATACAAAGTAGATAAAAGTACTATTATTAGTCTTGAAAAAGGAAAGATTCCGCCACAAGCTATTGATTTAGAGGAAGTTGTGTTAGGTGCGATGATGATTGATAAAAAGGGCGTCGATGAAGTCATCGATATTTTAAGCCCTGACGCATTTTACAAAGAAGCCCATCAGCATATTTTTGAAGCGATTTTTCAATTGTTTGAAAACAGCGAACCGGTAGACTTATTAACCGTTTCTACACAGTTAAAGAAGAATTCCAAGCTCGAATTGTCAGGAGGCGATTTTTACTTGATTTCCCTAACGCAAAAAGTATCCTCTTCAGCGCATATCGAGTTTCATGCACGCATCATTTTACAAAAATTCATTCAGCGTAGTTTAATAAAAATTTCTAGTGAAATCATTGAAGATTCTTACGATGAAACCAAAGATGTTTTCGATTTATTGGATAAGGCCGAAGCTAAATTATATGAAGTTACCCAAGGTAACATAAAAAAATCGAGTGAAACGGCACAGGATTTAGTGATTCAGGCTAAAAAGAAAATTGAAGAAATTTCAAATAAAGAAGGTTTAAGTGGGATTCCTACAGGATTTAATAAGCTGGATAAATTAACATCGGGTTGGCAACCATCCGATTTAATTATTGTGGCGGCACGTCCGGGTATGGGTAAAACCGCTTTAACCTTGTCTATGGCAAGAAATATTGCAGTCGATCAGAATATACCCGTTGCTTTCTTTTCTTTGGAAATGGCGTCGGTACAATTAATAACCCGTTTAATTTCTAGTGAAACGGGGTTGTCTTCGGAAAAATTACGAACCGGTAAGCTGGAGAAGCACGAGTGGGAACAACTTAACGTAAAAGTAAAAGGTTTGGAAAAAGCGCCACTTTTTATTGACGATACACCGTCGTTATCCATTTTTGATTTACGTGCCAAAGCGCGCCGTTTATCATCACAGCACGGTATAAAATTGATTATGATTGATTACCTGCAATTAATGACCGGTGGCAGTAGCCACGGTGGGAATCGTGAGCAGGAAATCTCGATGATTTCAAGAAACCTTAAAGCCTTGGCAAAAGAGTTGAACGTACCCGTAATAGCCTTATCGCAGTTATCGCGTGCGGTTGAGACTCGTGGTGGCAGCAAGCGTCCACTATTATCAGATTTACGTGAGTCGGGTGCGATTGAGCAAGATGCCGATATTGTATCGTTTATTTACAGGCCCGAATATTATAAAATTGACGAATGGGACGATGATGAACGTTCGCCAACCGAAGGTCAAGCAGAATTTATTGTGGCAAAACATCGTAATGGAGGTTTGGAAAACATACGTTTAAAGTTTATCGGGCATTTAGGTAAGTTTGATAATCTAGATGATTTTGATTCGCCTTTCGAGTTCCATTCTAAAATGAATGCCGCCGCTAACGATGACACCTTTCAAGCAGATAATTTTAAAGCAAGCCCAGATCAAGCCTTTGGCAGTTCGTTTAATGATGATGACGAAAGTGATGTGCCTTTTTAAACATTAATCTTCTGTTAAACACACATCAAAAAGCCTAAAATTTAAGTATCTTTCTTGCTTAATCTGAAATCCATTATTTTCATTGAAAACGAGAAAACTCATTATTATTTTTTCATTTTTCATTATTAATTATAGTGCGTTTGCCTCGTACATCCTTATTCCTATGGATGCAGAGAGCCAAAAAAACCATTTAAAAGCTTACGGAATAACGTATTGGACGTTAAACAAACAACTAAAAATAAAATGGTTGCTTAATTATCGAGGTGGTTCTTTTTTATTGCCCAATACCGAAGAAATTCAACGTGAATGCCAAATACGAGGCGTTTCGTTCGAAGTGATTTCCAATTCAAAAGCAGAAACTATTTTAGAAGAAATTAGCAGTCCGAGTAAAAACATGGAAGCCGTAGTTTTAGAAAAAGCACCCAAAATTGCCGTTTACACACCGTACGGCAATCAACCGTGGGACGATGCCGTAACCATGGTGTTGCAATATGCTGAGATTCCTTACGAAACCGTTTACGACGAAGAGGTTTTAAACGATGGACTATTACTTTTCGATTGGCTGCATTTGCACCATGAAGATTTTACGGGGCAGTTTGGTAAATTTTATGGGGCTTACAGAGCTGCAAATTGGTATATTCAAGAAAAAAAGGAAGCCGAAGCGTTGGCTAGAAAGTTAGGTTATTCTAAGGTTTCTGAGGCGAAACTTGATGTGGCTTTAAAAATTAGAGACTACGTTATTGGTGGCGGCTTTATGTTTGCTATGTGTAGCGCGACCGATAGTTTTGATATCGCATTATCGGCCGAAGGTATTGATATTTGCGAACCCATGTTTGATGGCGATGGTAGCACACCCGGATACCAGAATAAAATAGATTACAATAAAACCTTTGCTTTTACAGATTTTACTTTAGAAACCAATCCGAGTATTTATGAGTTTTCGTCCATAGATATGACCCGAAAGCGCATGATTCGTAAAACGGTAGACTATTTTTCATTAATGGAATTTTCGGCAAAATGGGATCCTATTCCAACCATGTTATGCCAAAACCACACGGCTTTGGTAAAAGGGTTTATGGGACAAACCACGGCTTTTACAAGAGATGAAATAAAATCGAATGTGTTGGTAATGGGCGAAAATAAATCTAATGGAGAAGCCAAATATATTCACGGCATAAAAGGAAAAGGTTTTTTTACCTTTTATGGTGGGCACGACCCTGAGGATTATCAGCATCGTGTGGGCGATGCCAAAACCGAATTGGATTTACACCCAACCTCACCGGGGTACCGGTTGATTTTAAACAATGTGTTATTTCCAGCGGCAAGAAAGAAAAAACAGAAAACGTAATTCAATCTTGTATCGATTTTACTGATTCTAAAATAATATTAATAATACCTTATTTTCACCCAAACTTCGGCATCATTTTTTTTAACTTCAGAAACGAAGGCTTTTGAACTTGGTCGCCAACCTTCTTTGTTTTTTGTGGAGTTAAAATTTGCTCTTCTATAGGTTATTCTGTTAGTAGACTTAACCATTTTAATGATATCGTTTTCTTTTGGTTTGGTGTTCTCTATTGATGCTATTTCATCTACTTTTTCAATTCCGCGTCGCCAAATAATTTTTGCTATTTGACCCTTGGTTGGTTGTGTATATGGACCATTTTCGGTTTCGTTGCCAACATACAACCATCCGGATTCGCCAATCGAACTAGAGCTTTTAATATTAGATATGGCTGTATTCATATCGAGCGAGTCACGTTTTATGCCCCAAATATTGGTGAGGTATTCTATATAGTCTTCAACCGAATTTGCCTTTTCAATATGTTTCCAATATTGTTCTGGTTGTAGGCTGTTTTTTAAATCATTATAAAGCTTTTTATTGATTGAATCTGATTTTTTAAGGTCTTTGTAGGTTTCAGTCGCTTTTATGGTTAAAACATCAATTTGATCGGCTTGTAAATCTATTTGTTTTCTCGTGGTACTAACATAATATAGAAATCCTGCGAGCATAGCAACTATTATGTAATAAGCCCATTGATAGCGTTTATCTTTTTTTTCAATCTCCTTTATTTTATCATCGATACGTTTCATTCCTTTTTAATTTAAATTTTGATGTAGTTATAAAATTCGGTGTTAAATTTTTCAATTTCGGTATCCGATAATTTATTCATAACACGTGTTAAGCGCTCACGTTTTAGTTTTAACAGCTCCAATAAATCAATATTTCGTTCTCTTTTTTTAATTGCTCCAAAGGGGTTTATGGATAATAAATTTAATGCTAAACTTCCTACTGCCGCAATCCAAAAAGGTACTGTAATTAAATTTGTGAAGCCTAAAACTCCAAATGTAACAAGGCTTAAAACGCCAACAACAATAATCATTTTCCAATTTTTCTTAATGCCTTTCTCGTGCATTTTAGAGGCGCGATTAATTTCATCTTCTGAAACCAATAAATCTTCAAGATGAACCTCAGTTTGAATGGCTTTTCCTGTAGATTCTTCAGTTGTATTTGCAATAACCTTTTTTGGCGCTTCAGACACACCAATAAGTTTGAGTACTTTTTTAAGGTTAGCCGAGGCTTTTTCCTTTAACCCGAGAAAAGACAAAATATCATGTATGGCCTTATCCGGGTTATTGGTTAAATCTGCATATTGCCTGCGTTGCCAACGCATAGGTAATTTGCATTCTTCAATAAGGATGGGCACCATTTTCTTTTTGGTATTAATGGCGATGGAAACCTCGTCTTGAACATTAGGCGACTCAACGGATGTTGGTGACAAAATAAGCATTAAGGTTTCTGATTTTTCCAAAGCTTCCTCTATGGCATCATCCCAGTTTTCACCAAGGCCGATACCTAGTTGGTCAATCCAAACGTTTACGCCCAAGCTTTGCAATTCTTTAACAAGTCCGATAGCGAAGGGTCTATCTTTACTTGAGTAGCTTACAAAAATAGTTTCTGCACTCATGTTATTCGTTTTTAGTTGGTTAGGATTAATTAAGGAGATGTCAATATAGTCATTTTTTGATTAGATTATTAGTTTTTTTTTAATAAGGATTCATTTTATTACAATGGTAACCAGTTGTTTAGACTGCTAATTGATTCTGAAAGTTATTCTTTAAAAAGTTGAGATTAACTTAACAATTGCGCTTTTAAAAACTGTGTAAATTCATCCTCATCTTTATTTGTTAAGGCGACATATCCGGCGTACGCATTGGTATGCATAGACACTTTTTCCCTAATGGGTATATTTGTTGACGCTTTTATGTAAAACTCTTTCGCGCGTTCCAAATTCCCTAAATACATGTTTGCTTCGGCAACGGTGGCATATTTCCAAAGATTATCATCGCAATGCTCCGTGGCTTCCAATGCTTGATTTGCATATTTTTTCATTTCCGATTTTCCCGTTTCCGGATCGGTTACAATACTTAAAAAAGCTAAATTGATGGCGTGATAATATATTTGGGAATAGGCTTCATTTTCAACCGAAATTTCTAAGGCTTTACTATAATAATCACGGGATAGCTGACTGGATTTATACGAATAGGTTTTTAAATAGTCGCGTTTATGCCTCCCAGCAATGATTCCCATTAAATCCGTATTGTTTTTAGCCATGGGGTGATGGTTTAAAATCTCATAAACTTCATTTTTTCGTTCAAGCCCTTCCAATGCAAAAATGAGTTGGGTTAAACCTCTTTTATCAAGATCATCTTTATTCGGCAGCAGCTTTTTAACCACGGCATCGTACTTGCCCAAGGTTAAATTTATTTCTTCTTTATTGGTGAATTGATTAAAAAATTTACTTCCTGTTAAAGTGTTTAGAATTAAAGCGTAGACATCATCTTTTTCGTTATCCGGTTTTACCATTTGTAGGTGTTTGCCGTCCACGATTTCGCAATGTGTTTCATCAAATGGTTTATGGCAAGATTCCACGGAAACATATTCATCTTCAGACGAAGCCGCGACCTTTAATTTAAATGGATACGTATGGTTGAAGGTGTCTTTCCATTGTTTGCGAAGCGATGTTATGTAATCGCCCTCACTACTCAATGCGCTATATTTTTTGTTCCATTGTTTGGCGAGCACTTCAGGCGCAATACCGTTACTGGGTGTGCCGAACATAATGAGGTGCGAAATTCTATTTCTATGGTCTGCATCTAAGCCTAAAATGGCTTTTTGTGCCATTAATCCGCCCAAACTATGTGCAACGATTGCTATCCGATTATAGTCTTTGAATTTATATTTTATAGATGTTTTTAAGAAACCTGCAATTTTATCTACGTCAAGAATGGCACCCCAAATATCTTTACCTAATTGTGGTTGTACAACGGGCGAATACCCTAGGGGTTTCATGGCCCAACCATCAAAATTGGAATCGGCTTGCAGCATTTTTGGAATATTGCCAAAGGTGTCTTTTGATTCTCCGGAAAACCCATGGACAAATAGCAATAGGTTATTTCCTTCCGCTCGTTCCCAAGATTCCAAATTACTGCTTTTTGATGTTAAGGGTGCCTTCTGTTGCGTTTGAATCTTAAACTTATTCGTTACGATTTTATCTTTAAAATTTTTAGGAATATAACTAATAACAAAATCACTGTTCATTTGAAGATTAGCATAAGGCGTTTGATCTTTAACAATGTCGCTACGTTCTTTAAGCGTTTTAATCAACTCCGGAATTCGTGTGAAAACATAATTTACGGTTTCCACCATCCTAATGTATTCATCTGCAAAAAAATGTTTGTGCTTTGCGTTTAATGCTTCAATAAAGGAGGTTGTAAGCACGCTGTAATCATCGTTATTATCGCCCCACGACAATTCTTCGGCTTGAGAAGAGGCTATGATTACCATACCTTGTTCATCATCAATTTCTTGAGCGATGCCTTCTAAATCTTCGGATTTACGAAGTGTATTTTGTGCTGTATTATTTGAAATGGTTTGCGAAATAACATCATCCTTCCCATCAAAAAAACCTCCAGAATGGCAACAGTCGAACATGATAATCATGCGTTTTGATTTCATTTGACTGAGTTTTTCCCGTAATTGTTCTCCCAAAATTAAACTCTCACTAGTGGCTCCGTAAGGCAACAAGTAGGAGCGACCTTCGTAGTAACCACCATGCCCAGAGTAAAACAAAAGGAAGGATGAGTTCTCATCAATCTTATTTATGTATTTATCAATGGCTGCGATAATGCTTTCGGTTGTGGCTTTTTTATCCAGTAGAAGTGTGATGTTTTCTTCTTTGTAGCCACACAGTTCCTGATTGGTTAACACATCAAAAATAGCTTGAGCATCTCTAAGTACCTGGGTGGTTTTTTGCTCATTGTCCACACCAATAATTAAGGCGTATGCATGGTCTAGTTTTTTCATAGTGTATTTACAAGGATATATTATTGAACAATGTTTTCATTTGTATTACCTGATTATATGTAATCTTAGGGGAATTTAAGCCCATATTATTCAATTCTATAAGGGTTTTTAACTGACGCGCCGTTTGATTGTTGATAATGTTATGTTCGGCTAAATGGGTTGTTAATGCAAAATTTGAGGCACTATTGGTCGTGATGCCTTTTTGAGCGGCTATGTTTTTTAATTTTTGATTTATGGTATCCTGTAACTCCAACAACGCTTGGTACGGTGTTTCGGCATGGCTTTTTTTAGGAGTTATTTTTGAGTCTTTGGGAATAATGCTACCGCCATCTTTTGGAATGATGCTAGAGCCATCTTTTGCGGTTATCCCAGTCGAATCAATTCCAATTAACTTTGTGGCTTCTTTTAGTTTGTCCTCAATAAAATTCATTTCAAAACCTTGCGCCCCGGCTTTAATTGAGCCTAAGCTACTAATTACTTTGCCTATGTGTTTTCTAAAAAAAAGTAATCCCAATAGTACGGTTAATGGCCAAATAATAACGTCTAGTAAATTGATAATTTCTTGCATGGCTTTCCTTATGGTTAATATTAAATGCTTATGTTTTTCCAAAAATTCATGATTTGATTTATAAATTCCGGAGTGTCTTTAATGGTTTTAAAATGATAATCGTTTTGAAAGGTTGTTGGTGTGTAATTAAATCCTTGGGCCACAGATTTTTTAAGAAAGGCTATGGCTTTGTCTTTATCGCCCATGGATGCGTAATACTGCGCCCAACCATAATCGATGGCTCCAAACTGATAATCGGTTTTTAAACGGTTTAGTTTTTCAATTTGAGTTTTGGCGGCTTCAAATTGCCCATTTTTAGAAAAACTTATGGCCAACAAAACTATATATTCAATATTATTAGGTTCAGCTTCATGGAGCGTTTTATATAAGTCTTCAGCATTTTTAAAATCACCTATATAATAATAGGCTGTTGCAAGATCGGGCTTAGCCGTAGTGGCGTTACTGTTTGCAATAACTTTATTAAAATAGCTGTCTGCCTCAACTTTTTTATTGGCATTTAAAAACTGTATTCCGGTAAATACATTCAAATAATCCATAGCTTGATTTGTTGCCGTTAAAGCATAGTGCGACAGGTATTTTTCAAGTTCCAAAAACTTACCGGATTTCACATAAGCACTAATTAACGGGCGCTTTAAATAATTGGACTCAATAATGTTTGTAACCGGAGCCAATGTTTTTATAACCGTATTGTATTTGCCAAGTTCAACATCGGCAAGTGCTTTTACATAATACCTAAAACCACAACGCGTACAATTTTCTAAAACCATGTTGTCCATTGGGATTTCATCGTATATGGCATCAACATCTTCGGGTCTGTTAACATATTGTAGCGCAATGGTCATAGTGGTTTGGTTGGTGTTCATATCCAAAGACGCTACCTCGTATTCTTTTTTAATAGCGCGATATGTTTTATCATTTTTCCCCGTAATTATGGATTCATAGAACAGAAGCCAATTTTTTTGCCGTGCGTTTAATGAGGAATTTGCTGCTACGGTTTTAATTAAAGAATCGGTAATTGAAAACAAACCCTTGTTGTAATAGTAAGCCATGAGATGGGTTTTTGGCTCGAAAAAATCCTTATCAACTTTAATGGCTTTGTTTAAGTATTCCAAGTGGGTTTTGTCATTTTCAATATTATCCAATGCATTCATTAGATATTGATAAGCTTCGTAATTAGGTGGTGTTTCTTCGTAATATGATGCGATTTGATTATTGTTTTTCTGTATATAACCAGACTCATCTTGCCGATCTTCGGTCGATAAATACCCGAGAACATCTTGTTTTAATTTTTCTGCACAATCTAAAGGCGCATTGGGGTCGCACTTAATGGTTTCAAAAGAAATTAGTGTTTTATCGACTAAACCATCTTTTATGGAGCCTTGTAAAAACAGCGTATCTTTTTCCATGTAAAAAGCGCCTTCAATAACCTTAGCTGGCTTTAGGTAGTTTTTTAGAAGGTTATTTAAGTCGATGGATGTGCCGGCTTGAGATTTTATAACATTGGTATAATCGCTAACAATTTTTGACGAAATAACTTGACCCACT
Source organism: Hwangdonia lutea (assembly GCF_032814565.1). Classification (GTDB taxonomy): domain Bacteria; phylum Bacteroidota; class Bacteroidia; order Flavobacteriales; family Flavobacteriaceae; genus Hwangdonia; species Hwangdonia lutea. The sequence continues at coordinate 180,141 of NZ_CP136521.1, read as the reverse complement.
TCATTTTCAGTAATGCCATGGCTAATATACCTCGCCGCTATTCTGCCTACATTGTCTAATTCGGTATTGCCGGTCGTGTTTTCAAAATTTAAAACAGCAATCTTATCGTTACCATTTAATTTTTTTAGTGCTATTTTTTGACTAAAATTATTTTTGAAAATGAGGGTAATAGCAATACCGGAAAGTAAAATGATTACAAACAAAGACGAAAAGTACATTTTTTGAAACGCACTTTTGTTATACGGCGTTGTAGGGTCTTCGGTTTGTTGTATTTCATGTTTAAGAAGCCTGAACTTCCATACGTAGTAGATATAAATAGGAAACCCCAGCAACAAAATAACAATAAGATAAGTAACACTTTTTTCAGGAAGACCGAGGGGCGAGGCAATTAATGCCAACACTTGTAAAATTACCCAGCTCGATACAATATAAATAGAAAGCATCTTGAATACTCCCTTTTTATGGCACTCTTTTACGAAACCTTTTAGGTTCATTTTTCGGTCGATTAAATGAAGTGGTTAAGAGTAAAATGGGATTAATAGCTTGTTAAAGTTACATTTTTTCAGTAATATAGAGCATAACTTTAAAAAAATATATTATGGCAAGCAATGAAAATTCAGAAACCATACATCCAAAAGACGGAGGTAGTATTAGACCAAAAGATGGTAGTAGTATTAGGCCCAAGGACGGAGGTAGTATAAGACCAAAGGACGGCAGCAGTATTAGGCCAAAAGATGGAAACAGTATAAAACCTGATTGATTTTTTGAAATAGATACAATTCAATGATTAAATCTTGCCCTATATTTTAAGTAATTGAAAACATAAAAAAACCGAGATAGAAATGTCTCGGTTTTTTTATGAAATTCAAATAAGCAACTAATTTTTAGTTACTAGTTTATAGCGCTTTTTGTGATTTAAAAATGATTAGTCAATCAATTCAATGGTTCTTTGGAATGTATATATAAACCCATCAGAACCCGTACCGGTTGTCGTAATATTTTGGTTAATTGTTAGCGCGCTTTGCGAAATCTCAAAATTGCCAAATTCGGTCTCATTAATTGTTAAAAAGGTTTTTCCACTAGCACCTTCAATAACATCAAAGTCATAAATTCCAGAATCCAACGCATCTTCAATCGTGTCGTCATCATTATTGTTTTCAACAACCAACGTCTTGTCAGCATCGTTAAAAGCCCATACAATGGTGTCAAGGCTAAAGGTTTCATTAACACCTGCAACACCACCACTTACGTTAACCAAATGCCACAAATATTTTACTTTTTGAGGGTCAATCGGGTTTTCACTGGTTGAACAGCTTGAAAACATAAAAAAACAGCTTAAAACGATTATAATACTCTTCTTCATTATTTTGATATTTTTAATATTTAGGGGTTTATTTATAGATGATAAAAAGCCAAAAAGGTTGCGTAGAAATAAATTTAAAATGATGATTTATGATTAGAAAAAGTATGTTTATTTCTATTTCTTATACTTAACTTTGTTAAAACAACCATGTTAATTCGAATTTTGATTTTATGAAAATTTTCAAACAGCTCCTATGTTTTTTCTTTTTGGTAATGGTTTCCTGTAAAAATGAAGAGCCAGTAAAAACAGGCATAATTCCACAGCCAAACCTTATCGAGTATCAACAGGGCACGTTTACAGTGACTGAAAATACGGTGATTGTTTCTGAAAATTCAGAAGAAGCAAAACGAATTGCGAATGAATTGGTTACTTTTTTTGATAAAAACTTCAGTATAAAACTAAACACCTCGACCAAAATTCAAAATAATGCCATTCATTTAAAAATATCAGAAGAAGTTGAGCATAACGAAGCGTATCAACTTAAGGTGTCAAATAAAGGTGTTTCAATTACAGGGAAAAGCTATCATGGTGTGTTTTATGGCGTGCAAACCTTAAAGCAGATGCTAACGCCAAAGGCACTAATAAAAGTACCAACCCTTAATTTTATGAATATAAATGATGCTCCGGAATTTGGTTGGCGCGGTTTGATGTTGGATGTATCGCGGCATTTCTTCCCTAAAGATTCCGTTAAAGAAGTAATCGACATTTTAGCCATGCATAAAATGAATAAATTCCATTGGCATTTGGTTGATGGTATTGGTTGGAGAATTCAAATTGATAAGTATCCGGAGTTAACTAAAAAAGGGGCTTGGCGCAAAGTAAAGGAGCATAAAAAACCTTGGGAAGATTATGAAGCCACTTATAAGGATAGCGGTGCTGAGGTTTACGGCGGGTTTTACACCAAAGCTGATATTAAAGAGGTTGTAGCCTATGCTGCCGAACGATATATTGATGTGATTCCAGAAATTGAAATGCCTGGACATTCTGAAGCTGCACTGCAATGTTATCCGGAGTTTAGTTGTGATGGCGAAGGAACATCTGGAGTGTATTGTGCCGGAAACGATGGTGCTTTCGAGTTTTTACAAGATATAATTAGCGAGGTTGTGCCCCTTTTTCCAAATGAATATTTGCATATAGGTGGCGACGAGGTTGGAAAACAATCGTGGTTAAATTGTAAAAAATGCCAAAAAAGAATGCTGGATGAAAATCTTGAAAATGCCGAGGAGTTACAAAGTTATTTTGTAAAACGCATGGAAAAATTCATTTATTCCAAAAACAAAAAGTTAATGGGGTGGGATGAAATTTTGGAAGGCGGTTTGCCAGAGCGGGCAACCGTAATGTCGTGGCGCGGGTTTGAAGGCGGAATTGAAGCTGCAAATATGGGTCACGATGTGGTGATGTCTCCCGGATCGCCTTTGTATTTCGACCATAATCAAGGCAAAAGCGAGTTTGAACCACCATCTTGGGGAGGCTATAATAGCTTATTAAAGGTTTACGATTTTAACCCCGTTCCCGATGTTATTGCGGCAGATAAAAGACATCATATTTTGGGTGGGCAAGCCAATTTATGGACCGAGCAAATCAAAACTTTAAGTCATGTGCAATATATGATGCTACCGAGATTAAGCGCGTTGTCCGAAGCTCTTTGGACGAACCCAAACCAGAAAAACAAGGAAAAGTTTATTAAAAAAATAGACATTCATTTTGATAGATTTAAAGAACTCAGTTACAATTTTGCGGGCAGTGCTTTATCGCCGGATTATGAGGTCGTATATAATAAAGCTGACAATGATTTTACGCTTGTATTAAAAAACGAATTGGGTATCAATGAGATTCGATATACCTTGGATGGATCGGAGCCATCAATAAATTCAGCATTATATTCGGCGCCAATACGCTACACAAAGGCTATTAATGTTCACGCACAAACTTTTAGAAAGGGCAAGCCCATTGGTTATCCTTTAAAGAAAATGTTTTCTACTGGTTTTGGCGATAAATGCAAAGTGACTTACACCCATCCTTACAACGAAAGTTACAGCGGTGGAGGCGACAAGGCCTTATTTAATAATAAGTATGCAAATCCAAGAGGCGATGACCCCAATTGGCAAGGGCTACCTAAAAAAGATTTTGAAGTGCTTATCGATTTAGGGGAACACAATAGTTTGTCTTTTGTTGGTTTAAACTTTTTTCAACACATTGGCGCAACATCTGTCATGTTACCAACCCAAGTGATTATTAGTATTTCAGAAGATGGTAAAACCTTTAAAACGGTTTTAAATAAAACTTTGGAAACCGTAAAAGACAGAGACCCTATTATAAAAAGAATGGAAACAGAATTTGATAAACAAGACGTTTCATTTATAAAAATAACAGCTAAAAATAGAGGCAAATTACCCGATTGGCATATTCGAAAAGGTGATGCTTGGGTGTTTGTTGATGAGGTTACGGTAAAATAAAATATCGAATTTTATATGAAATTTTTTCAAAAGAAAATACAATTAAAACCTTACTCAAGAGGGTTTCATTTGATTACCAATTCCATTTTGGAAGCCATTCCAGAAATTAGAGACATTAAAATAGGGCAGATGCAAGTGTTTATAAAACACACATCGGCGAGTTTAACGATAAATGAAAATGCCGATTATACGGTGAGAACCGATTTTGAAAGTCATTTCAATAAAATGATTCCTGAACATGCGCCGTATTACGAGCATACATACGAAGGGTCTGATGATATGCCGGCACATATAAAAGCATCGGTTTTAGGCGCCTCGGTACAGATACCTATAACCAACGGGAAACTAAATTTAGGGATTTGGCAAGGTATTTATTTGTGCGAACACAGAAATTCGGGCGGTTCGCGACATGTTGTAATTACTGCCTACGGTATTTAAGTGCTTTTGAGATTGTTTTATTGCCCCTCTTTGTCAACAATTAATTTTTGTAAAATGTATTCAACACCAAACTCATCATTGGTTTTGGTTTCAAAACGCGCTGTTTGTTTTACAGTTTCATGGGCGTTTTTCATGGCGTAGCTAAAATAACCCTGTTTTAGCATTTCTATATCGTTGTGATAATCGCCAAAAACCATCGTTTCTTCAGCCGAAATACGATACGAATCTTGCAGCAATTTAATCGCGTGTCCCTTATTGGCCAAATTATCAGAAATATCCACCCAATGTCTGGCAGAAGTTTTTACTTTAAATTGTGATTCTAAATGTTTAACGTGCGGATAAATATGCTTTTCTGAATCTTCATTATGGTAAAGAGAAACCTTGTAAATGGGTTCTTTAATCTCTTCAATGTTTTCAATAATTTGATAACTCGGATAATATTCGGTTAAAACATCCGCTATGGCTAATGAGTTTTTTGTAATGAAGGCTTTGGTTTTTCCACAGAAAACAGGGTGAGCATTTTCTAATGAATCAATCAATCTTGTAATTTCTGAAAGCTGATTTGTTTTTATAGGCGTAGAAAGTAGGGTTTCATCCTTTTTAGAAACAAGTCCACCATTTTCTGAAACTATAATAATATCGTTTTTTATACCGTTAAGTTTCTGGGTAATGCTATAGTGGGGGCGTCCGCTGGCGGCGACAAACAGAACGCCGTGGTCTGATATTTTATTGAACAATTTAAAAAACTCAGAACTCACTTGATGTTGTGAGTTTAGTAACGTACCATCCATGTCGGTAACCACTAATTTTACTTTTGATAGATTCATGCCTAGGCTTGTTTTAATAACTTGCAAAAATAACACTCCTTTAGTAGAGAATGGTTATTTAAAAGTTAATTTTAGTTAAACAAAAAAAATCCGATTCAATTAAGAATCGGATTTTTATATTAAGCGAATAATATGTTTTACAATAGGCGAAACGCCTTATTTTACTTTCTCTACTACAGCTTTAAAAGCCTCTGGGTTATTCATGGCTAAATCTGCTAAAACCTTACGGTTTAATTCAATATCATTAGCTCTTAATTTCCCCATAAATTGAGAATAAGATAAACCATGTTCTCTGGCTCCAGCGTTAATACGCGTAATCCATAAAGCACGGAATGTTCTTTTTTTGTTTCTACGGTCTCTGTACGAATATTGCATCGCTTTATCAACCGCATTTTTTGCTACTGTCCAAACGTTTTTACGACGTCCGAAATAGCCTTTTGCTTGTTTTATTACCTTTTTTCTTCTGGCTCTTTTGGCTACAGAATTTACTGATCTTGGCATAATTTTAATTGTTTTTTGTAGTAGGCGGCCGATAATCGGTACTTCTAACTTCGTACTTCAAACGTCGTACTTGGTTGCCTAACTCCAGGGTTTATAAATTGTTTTAACCGGTTAAAACGGTGTTACTTTAAACGCAACATGGTTTTAACATTGTCTTCGTCAGCCTTATGTACTAAAGTATCATGGGTTAACGCTAGCTTACGCTTTTTAGATTTCTTTGTTAAGATGTGACTCTTAAAAGCGTGCTTTCTTTTAATTTTACCAGTACCTGTAAGCTTAAAACGCTTTTTGGCACTAGATTTTGTTTTCATTTTAGGCATTTTTCTCCTAGTTTTTTAATTATTTCGCTTAATTATCTTTATGCTGTCCCGATAATTATCGGGATTACTTTAGCATTTTTTTATTTCAATTGAGCTTCTCGATTGTTAATCGTGGTTGAAGCCTTACTTTTTATGGGGAGCAATAAACATGGTCATTCGTTTACCTTCTAACCGAGGCATTTGCTCCACTTTTCCTAATTCTTCCAAATCCTGTGCTAAGCGTAGCAATAATATTTGACCTTGCTCCTTAAATATGATGGATCGTCCTTTAAAGAATACAAAAGCTTTTAATTTTGCACCTTCTTTCAAGAACTTCTCAGCATGTTTCTTTTTAAATTCGTAATCATGATCGTCAGTTTGAGGACCAAAACGAATTTCTTTAATCGTTACTTTTGTAGCTTTAGATTTTAAAGCTTTATCGCGTTTCTTTTGTTCGTAAAGAAACTTTTTATAATCCATAACCTTACATACCGGAGGATCAGCATTTGGTGAAATCTCTACAAGATCTAATTCCTGCTCGTTTGCTATTCTCATAGCATCACCTTTGGTGTAAATACCAATTTCTACGTTGTCTCCAACAAGGCGTACTTTTTGCGCTGTAATCTTAGAGTTAATCTTATGTTTGTCCTCTTGTGAAACCCTTCTGGGTTGATGTCTTCTTCTAATTGCTATGGCGTTATGGTTTTAAATTAAACTTATTTATTATTAAAATGATTTTAATGTTTTTTTAATATCTTCTTTTATGATTTCTGTAAAAGCTTCTACAGTAATCATTCCTAAATCTGCACCTCCGTGTTGTCTTACCGTAATTTTGCCTTCTTGTTCTTCTTGTTCACCAATAATAATCATATAAGGGTGTTTCTGCATCTCAGCTTCACGTATTTTTTTCCCTATCGTCTCATTTCTATGGTCAACGAGGGCGCGAATTTCGTTATTTTCTAGCAAATTTAAAACTTTTTCAGAGTATTTTTCATATTTCTCACTAATTGATAGTATAATTGTTTGAACGGGCATCAACCAAATAGGGAAATTACCACCTGTATGTTCAAGTAATAAAGCAACAAAACGTTCCATACTGCCGAACGGTGCACGGTGTATCATAATAGGTCTGTGTAGCTCATTATCACTGCCTTTATAGGTTAAATCAAAACGCTCGGGCAGGGTGTAATCTACTTGAATGGTGCCCAATTGCCACTTTCTGCCTAAGGCATCTTTAACCATAAAGTCCAATTTCGGACCATAAAAAGCGGCCTCACCAGTTTCAATAACATAATTTAAGCCTTTTTCTTCCGCAGCATTAATAATGGCTTGCTCTGCTTTTTCCCAATTTTCAACAGTACCAATATATTTGTCTGGATTTTCCGGATCCCTTACAGAAACCTGTGCTGTAAAGTTTTCAAACCCTAACGAACCAAATACATAAAGCACCAAATCAATCACATCTTTAAATTCTTTATCCAATTGTTCTGGCGTACAAAATATATGTGCATCATCTTGAGTAAAGCCGCGTACACGGGTTAAGCCATGCAACTCGCCGCTTTGTTCGTATCTGTAAACAGTACCAAATTCAGCAAAACGTTTTGGTAAATCTTTATAACTCCATGGACTGCTTTTGTAAATTTCGCAGTGGTGCGGACAATTCATGGGCTTCAATAAAAACTCTTCATCTTCCTTAGGAGTGTGAATGGGCTGAAAACTATCTTCGCCATATTTAGCATAATGACCGGAAGTAACATATAGCTCCTTCTGGCCTATGTGCGGTGTAACCACCATTTCGTAACCCGCTTTCTTTTGAGCCGCTTTTAAAAAGTTCTCTAAACGCTCGCGTAAGGCAGCGCCTTTTGGCAACCAAAGCGGCAATCCTTGACCAACTTTTTGCGAAAAAGTAAACAATTCCAACGCTGCACCAAGTTTACGGTGGTCACGTTTTTTGGCTTCTTCAAGCATTTCTAAATAAGCCGTAAGATCTTTTTGCTTTGGGAACGATATACCGTAAACACGAGTTAGTTGTGGTTTGTTTTCATCACCGCGCCAATAAGCACCGGCAACACTCAATACCTTAACCGCTTTAATAATGCCGGTGTTAGGTATGTGTCCGCCACGGCACAAATCGGTAAATGTCGAGTGGTCGCAAAAAGTAATCGTACCATCCTCTAAATTCTCTATCAATTCTGTTTTAAACGGGTTGTCCTTATATAGCTCCAGTGCATCAGCTTTACTTGCCGAACGCATTTTAAAATCGTGCTTACCACGGGCAATCTCCAACATCTTGGTTTCAATCTTTTTAAAATCTTTTTCCGAAACCACGTGATCACCAAAATCTACATCATAATAAAACCCATTTTCAATAGCAGGGCCAATGGTAAGTTTAGCATCCGGATACAATTCCTCAATAGCCTGTGCCAATACATGTGCCGAAGAGTGCCAAAACGCCGTTTTGCCTTCGTCATCGCGCCATGTGTATAAAACCAGTGCGCCATCGGTGGTTAATGGTGTAACAGTTTCTACGGTTGTACCATTAAAACTGGCCGAAATTACATTTCGCGCAAATCCCTCACTTATGCTTTTGGCAACATCCATAGGTGTAACGTTCTCTTCAAACGTTTTCACGCTGCCATCAGGTAATGTTATATGTATCATTAAAAAAAATTAAATTCAGTTTGCAAAGATACTAGTATAAATAAATCCACACAATACATATATAATATATAAACATATTTTTTCTTTGGGCGTTCCCCTGCAAAAGGGCAGGGTCGGGCTATCCGTTATATCTTTTTCTCGTCCCTCAAAAAAGGATGCCACTGCTATCCCTAACGCGGGCCGCACAGCGCTGGGCGTTGCACAAGGTTATGGTTTGGGTGCCGCCCGCAAAAAAAGTTATACCATAATATATGTTACACACCAAAAAACAAAACCCGCAACCCTGGGCCGGAGTATGCAAACCGGGTTAGGGTTCAATAAAAAAAACCAACCCTAACCCTCAGTAATTAAGGGGGTTGTGCGTGGCAAAAAAAAAGAACAAAAAAAAGGCGAAAAAAGTTGTTGGTAAATGGAAAATGTGTCGTATGTTTGCAGCCGCTAAAACGGGTACGAACCTGTAAGGCGAAAGTTCATTCAAGATACGGTTTTGGTCGAGAAAAAGGAAAAAAATAAAATTTTTCAAAAAAAAATCAAAAAGTATTGCGGGGTTCAAAAAAGGGTTTTATATTTGCACCCGCTAAACGAGGAAACGAGATTGGCAAAGAGAAAAAAAGTTCATAAACATATTGAATTGACAGCGTAAGATTGAAAAGATGTCTTGCTGGAAACAGCAAAACATTAGTTTGTCATTCCCGTGAAAACGGGAATCTAAGAAACAATTTTAATCAAACAAAGAGAATAGACCATTTTGAGCATTAGAAATTCCTATTGGTTGTTAAAGACAAGAAGTCGTAAATGACTTTAAAAATTTAACGATGAAGAGTTTGATCCTGGCTCAGGATGAACGCTAGCGGCAGGCCTAACACATGCAAGTCGAGGGGTAACATTGTAGCTTGCTACAGATGACGACCGGCGCACGGGTGAGTAACGCGTATAGAACCTACCTTGTACTGGAGAATAACCAGAAGAAATTCTGACTAATACTCCATAGTATGTATAGATTTCATGATCTGTACATTAAAGATTTATCGGTATAAGATGGCTCTGCGTCCTATTAGCTAGATGGTGTGGTAACGGCACACCATGGCGACGATAGGTAGGGGCCCTGAGAGGGGGATCCCCCACACTGGTACTGAGACACGGACCAGACTCCTACGGGAGGCAGCAGTGAGGAATATTGGACAATGGAGGCAACTCTGATCCAGCCATGCCGCGTGCAGGAAGACTGCCCTATGGGTTGTAAACTGCTTTTATACGGGAAGAAACACCGCTACGCGTAGCGGCTTGACGGTACCGTAAGAATAAGGATCGGCTAACTCCGTGCCAGCAGCCGCGGTAATACGGAGGATCCAAGCGTTATCCGGAATCATTGGGTTTAAAGGGTCCGTAGGTGGATGATTAAGTCAGGGGTGAAAGTCTGCGGCTCAACCGTAGAATTGCCCTTGATACTGGTTATCTTGAATTATTGTGAAGTAGTTAGAATATGTGGTGTAGCGGTGAAATGCATAGATATTACATAGAATACCAATTGCGAAGGCAGATTACTAACAATATATTGACACTGATGGACGAAAGCGTGGGGAGCGAACGGGATTAGATACCCCGGTAGTCCACGCCGTAAACGATGGATACTAGCTGTCCGGACTTCGGTCTGGGTGGCTAAGCGAAAGTGATAAGTATCCCACCTGGGGAGTACGTTCGCAAGAATGAAACTCAAAGGAATTGACGGGGGCCCGCACAAGCGGTGGAGCATGTGGTTTAATTCGATGATACGCGAGGAACCTTACCAGGGCTTAAATGTAGAGTGACAGGCTGAGAGATCGGCTTTTCTTCGGACACTCTACAAGGTGCTGCATGGTTGTCGTCAGCTCGTGCCGTGAGGTGTCAGGTTAAGTCCTATAACGAGCGCAACCCCTGTTGTTAGTTGCCAGCATGTAAAGATGGGAACTCTAGCAAGACTGCCGGTGCAAACCGTGAGGAAGGTGGGGATGACGTCAAATCATCACGGCCCTTACGTCCTGGGCTACACACGTGCTACAATGGTAGGGACAGAGAGCAGCCACTGCGCGAGCAGGAGCGAATCTATAAACCCTATCACAGTTCGGATCGGAGTCTGCAACTCGACTCCGTGAAGCTGGAATCGCTAGTAATCGCATATCAGCCATGATGCGGTGAATACGTTCCCGGGCCTTGTACACACCGCCCGTCAAGCCATGGAAGCTGGGAGTACCTGAAGTCCGTCACCGCAAGGAGCGGCCTAGGGTAAAATTGGTAACTAGGGCTAAGTCGTAACAAGGTAGCCGTACCGGAAGGTGCGGCTGGAACACCTCCTTTCTAGAGAAAGACGACTAATAAGGAAACACAAAAAAACTAGTACGAAAAATAGTTTATTCTCATCCGCTGTTAATTTAAAATAAAATAGAGTAGGCAGTAGCCAGTACTCAGTCTACAGTAAGCACTTACTGCCAACTGAAGACTGTAAACTGCATACCAATTAGAGTCTCATAGCTCAGCTGGTTAGAGCGCTACACTGATAATGTAGAGGTCGGCAGTTCGAGTCTGCCTGAGACTACAACCCAATGTTGGTTTGATCGTTGAAGATTTTTTGATGATTGATAAGGCTTTGGAAAAGTTCATAACATATTGAAAGGAAATTTTAGAAGTTGGGATGCCTATCCTTTTTGGAATTTGGAATTTTGAATTTTTGGAATTTCGATTCACAAACGGGGGATTAGCTCAGCTGGCTAGAGCGCCTGCCTTGCACGCAGGAGGTCATCGGTTCGACTCCGATATTCTCCACAACGGCTTAAGGTCGACTACTGATAATAATTTATCAGTGGCGATTCGCCACACGTTCATTGACATATTGAAAAAAGATACATGAAGTAAAGTCGGATACGTCCGATTTTACAAAAATAATTGTAAGGTTGGTTGCACTCACAACGAGCGATGTGCAATCGATCAAGATTTGGCGGCCTTACGGCCATCAGATCAAAACTCATTAAAAAAGCAAAAAGTACAATAAGCTAAATAAGAGCGTATGGGGAATGCCTAGGCTCTCAGAGGCGATGAAGGACGTGATAAGCTGCGAAAAGCTGCGGGGATCGGCACACACGATTTGATCCGCAGATATCCGAATGGGGCAACCCAGCATGTTGAAGACATGTTATCCGCAAGGAGGCGAACCCGGAGAACTGAAACATCTAAGTACCCGGAGGAGAAGAAAACAAAAGTGATTCCGTTAGTAGTGGCGAGCGAACGCGGATTAGCCCAAACCAACAATGTTACGGCATTGTTGGGGTTGTAGGACCACGACATTCGAAACACAATGAACTAGAACTGTTTGGAAAGACAGGCCATAGACGGTGATAGCCCGGTATAGGCAAAGCGTGCGTAGATAGTGGTATCCTGAGTAGTGCGGGACACGAGTAATCCTGTATGAAACCGTCGGGACCATCCGATAAGGCTAAATACTCCTGAGAGACCGATAGTGAACTAGTACCGTGAGGGAAAGGTGAAAAGAACCCTGAATAAGGGAGTGAAACAGAACCTGAAACCATACGCTTACAAGCGGTCGGAGCGGAATTTATTCTGTGACGGCGTGCCTTTTGCATAATGAGCCTACGAGTTACCGTTGCTAGCAAGGTTAAGGACTTCAGGTCCGGATCCGTAGCGAAAGCGAGTCTGAACAGGGCGCTTTAGTTAGTAGTGGTAGACGCGAAACCGTGTGATCTACCCATGGGCAGGGTGAAGCAGTGGTAACACACTGTGGAGGCCCGAACCGGTTGACGTTGAAAAGTCTTCGGATGACCTGTGGGTAGGGGTGAAAGGCCAATCAAACTCGGAAATAGCTCGTACTCCCCGAAATGCATTTAGGTGCAGCGTTGATTTATAGTTTTATAGAGGTAGAGCTACTGATTGGATGCGGGGGCTTCACCGCCTACCAATTCCTGACAAACTCCGAATGCTATAAAATGTTGATCAGCAGTGAGGGCATGGGTGCTAAGGTCCATGTCCGAGAGGGAAAGAACCCAGACCATCAGCTAAGGTCCCCAAATGTATGTTAAGTTGAATAAACGCGGTTGAACTGCTTTGACAGCTAGGATGTTGGCTTGGAAGCAGCCATTCATTTAAAGAGTGCGTAACAGCTCACTAGTCGAGCGGTTCGGCATGGATAATAATCGGGCATAAACATACTACCGAAGCTATGGACTTGAAAAAGTGGTAGGGGAGCATTGTAGTGTCGTCGAAGGTGTGCTGTGAGGCATGCTGGAGAAGCTACAAAAGAAAATGTAGGCATAAGTAACGATAATGCGGGCGAGAAACCCGCACTCCGAAAGACTAAGGTTTCCTCAGCTATGCTAATCAGCTGAGGGTTAGTCGGGACCTAACGCGAACCCGAAAGGGGTAGTGGATGGACAACAGGTCAATATTCCTGTACCTGCTCACGCTAAAAGTGACGGAGGCGTATATTTGGTGCGTGCTGACGGAATAGCACGTTGAAGGGAGCAGTAATGCCCCGATAGTACACTGAGGCTTCGGCCAAGGTGATAATCCAGAGAAGCGACTTCCAAGAAAAGCGAGTGAAGCAGCCCGTACCCTAAACCGACACAGGTAGTTGGGATGAGAATTCTAAGGAGCTCGAGAGATTCATGGTTAAGGAACTAGGCAAAATAGACGCGTAACTTCGGGAGAAGCGTCGCCCATCTTCAGATGGGCCGCAGTGAAAGAGTCCAGGCGACTGTTTATCAAAAACACAGGGCTATGCTAAATCGAAAGATGACGTATATGGCCTGACACCTGCCCGGTGCTGGAAGGTTAAGTGGAGATGTTAGCTTCGGCAAAGCATTCAAATGAAGCCCCAGTAAACGGCGGCCGTAACTATAACGGTCCTAAGGTAGCGAAATTCCTTGTCGGGTAAGTTCCGACCTGCACGAATGGTGCAACGATCTGGACACTGTCTCAACCATGAGCTCGGTGAAATTGTAGTAACGGTGAAGATGCCGTTTACCCGCTGTGGGACGAAAAGACCCCGTGCACCTTTACTATAGCTTAGTATTGGTTTTGGATAAGTAATGTGTAGGATAGGTGGGAGACTTTGAAGCGGCGTCGCCAGGCGTTGTGGAGTCATTGTTGAAATACCACCCTTTGCTTGTCTAGAGTCTAACCCTTCACAAAAGGGGACAGTGCTTGGTGGGTAGTTTGACTGGGGTGGTCGCCTCCAAAAGAGTAACGGAGGCTTCTAAAGGTTCCCTCAGCACGCTTGGTAACCGTGCGTAGAGTGCAATGGCATAAGGGAGCTTGACTGAGAGACCTACAAGTCGATCAGGTTGGAAACAAGAGCATAGTGATCCGGTGGTTCCGCATGGAAGGGCCATCGCTCAAAGGATAAAAGGTACGCCGGGGATAACAGGCTGATCTCCCCCAAGAGCTCATATCGACGGGGGGGTTTGGCACCTCGATGTCGGCTCGTCACATCCTGGGGCTGGAGAAGGTCCCAAGGGTTGGGCTGTTCGCCCATTAAAGTGGCACGCGAGCTGGGTTCAGAACGTCGTGAGACAGTTCGGTCTCTATCTACAGTGGGCGTTAGAAATTTGAGTGGATCTGACTCTAGTACGAGAGGACCGAGTTGGACCAACCTCTGGTGTACCTGTTGTCGCGCCAGCGGCATGGCAGGGTAGCTACGTTGGGAAGGGATAAGCGCTGAAAGCATATAAGCGCGAAACCCACCACAAGATGAGATTTCTTTAAAGGGTCGTGGGAGATGACCACGTCGATAGGCTACAGGTGTAAAGGCAGTAATGTCACAGCCGAGTAGTACTAATAACCCATAGGCTTATTGTACGCCTGTTTTTTTAGTAAGTACAAAACGGTTATTCATAGTTCATGTAGACTTTTTCAATATGTTAAGATATTTGTCCGTCCAAGGATGGACGCTGTATGCTGGAGGCTAAACGCCGATAGCGAACAGCTATAGCTTAAGGTGGTTATAGCGACGGGGCTCACCTCTTACCATTCCGAACAGAGAAGTTAAGCCCGTTAGCGCCGATGGTACTGCATTTGTGGGAGAGTAGGTCGTTGCCTTTTTTGAAGAGTCTGATTACAATACGTAGTCAGACTCTTTTTTTTGCCATAAACTTTATCATGTGAGATAATCTATAGAAAGTAAAAGGTATATAAGAAATACAATGAATAGATTTTTAGTACCATATTGTTGATTAATCTTTAACTTTAAAGGTTTTAAATAAACCTTTGCCCTTGGTATTGGGCACTTCAGAAATAAATGCATATTTACCAGGTTTTAAATCGGCATAGAAATAACCTGTGCTTCCAGCTGGCATATCATTAACTCCACCTAAAAAAGTAACGCCTTTTGGAACTGGGGTAATGAGTCCTTTTGGGTCTGACCAGTCCATCCATGCTTCTAGAGCATCTTCATTAACACCATTTTCTAACTTTACTAAATTTACATCGTGCTGCATAAAATTTTCGTGCTGTTTTTGGTCTTTATAAAAGACTGAAAATATTTGTTTACCCTTAGTAATGTTTTTATCATAAATTATCCCTTCGGCATTAGATACCTCAATATTTACAGTAGGTTCTGGAGGTGTATTACCGCTATCTTCTTCAAGCACAATGATAGGCTTAGCCATTCCCATAGAAGTATGAAACTTACCATTTGGCATTTTTACATAGCATTCCATGATGTAATAACCAGGATCCAACTTTACCGATGTAATTGCAGTGTGCTTTGGTGCAATCAATCCTGAACCACCCGAAAATACTATATCTCCAAACCATGCTGGCAATTTGCCAAAGGCAGCGAAACCTTCTTCTGGCTTACCTTGATTGATTAAATTCATGCCTTCTTCAAAAACCGGTGCAACATCAGTTATGGTATTGTCAATAGTTTTGCCTTCAGGGTATTTATCTAATAAAAAAAAGTGAGTTTCATTTGAAAGGTTTTGATATTTAAAGGTGTTCCACCCTGAGGGAATTGTATCTGTACATTGAAACTCCATGCTTCGTGTTATTATATCAATAACATTTGATGGATTTTTAGCTATATTATTTTTAATTGATTCTGTTTTTTTTTCATTTTTACAATTAAAAAAAATAGAAATGAGTGCAAGTAAAAAGATAACTGAATGTTTAAATGTTTTCATTATAAAATTTTAGTTTTAATTGTGATTAATTTTTAATATTAACTTATCGTTTTCATTATTAATTATTTTGGCTTTTGTATTGGTTAAGTTAAAAGTATCGCCAGATATAAATTGGTCACCAGGTATAAATTGGTCACCAGGTATAAATTGGTCTCCGGGTATAAATTGGTCTCCGGGTATAAATCTCTCATTTGTATCAATAGCTAAAACGGCTTTATTGGCAGGGAGTACCGAGTAGTTTCCGTATAATATTCCTTTATAAAAATTACTGTTAGGATACTTTTTGGCTACTATTTCCGGATCGTTCATAGTTTCTAAAAGCTCTATGTTTTTAACCCTGTTAGTTGTATTATCTACTATCATTATAATTTTTGTACCTTCATTAGGTTTTTGGATATTACTAATAATTTTAACATGGTTTATACCCACTTTTGCCTCAAAATGAGAATCATTAATACCTCCTCCAAATGAAATCATAGTGGGTTGCATTTTAAACTTCAAAAAGTTTAGTACCAAATTACCATCAAGAAAAACTTTGAGTTTGCCTGTTTTGCATTCTATTTTTACATGGCGCCAAACGGGCTCTAAAGTATATAAACCTTTCAAGAAGTTTTTAGCAGTACCCGGTTGTGGATGAGCCCAACTGGTTTCCAATCCATCACGTTTTAAAGTTATTGGCTTATAAGAAATGTTACCTTTTCCATAACCATATTGGCCTTCCCACAGTCTAATTTCAATACGTTGTCCGTAAATGGATGAAGTTTTTCCAAAAAAACATATCAAATTCTACAGTAAAATCATCGCCTAGATAGTTGTTGGTTTGCCCATTAACTATTGGTTTTATAATACCACCATGCATAATACTGATCATTTTGTTGCCATCTGCTTGATCTATTGATGCCATACCATTAATGACATCCCATTGGTTAGGAAATTCACCTAAAGGCTCTTTAGCCACATTGTCTTGGAATATTTGACCAAACGTTATCGAACAAAATAAGATTGTAAAAATTGAAGTTAGTGTTTTCATGGTTTTATTATTTAATTATTATTTTTTTTGTAATCTGCTTGTTGTCTGTAAATATTTTTAAAATGTATAATCCGGTTTGGAGATGATTGACGTTGATTTTTGATTTGCTTGTACTTAATACCTTGCTACCCAAAACATCATATATTTGAATAAAATTTAATGGAATGGTTGATTTTATGTTTATAAACTGGCTTACGGGATTGGGGTAGATTTTAATTGCATTTCCCGGTATGGTTTCATCATCTATCCCTAAACTTTTAAAAATGGAGTTATCGATAAAGCCTTCTGAAACCAAATGATTGCTTACACTGTATTCTTGAAGGTTTACTTCCCCAATGGTATATAGCATTTGCAAATTTCCATTTATGGAACTTGCGCCACCACTGTCGATACTAAATTTTACTATTGATTGTCCATAAATATGCATGGCAAAACAAAGCAGTACACTTGTTGTAAGCTTTTTCATTGTTGTTTGTTATTTAACGATTCGAGCTGTGTGATGCGGTAGTTCAAGTCTTTTACTTGCTCTATCTGCGCTGATAGTACATTAATTTCTTTATTTTGATTTTCAATAACAGCCTGTTGTTCTTGAATGGCCTTAATAAGAACAGGAATCAATTCGGTGTAATTAATGCTAAGGGTTTTGTTTTTGTCTTTGCCAATATCCACTATTTCATTTATAATGGGTTGAACATCTTGGGCTATTAAGCCGAAGGTTTTATCGGTTTCCTTGGGATTGCTTTTCCAATTGTATGCTACGGGGTTTAGTTTTAAAATGGTTTGCAAACCATAATCTAAATCAATAATGTTTGATTTTAACCTTCTATCTGAAGGCAAATCATAACTAAAAGCCAATATGTGGCCATTTGTGAAAACGGTCATGGCATTCGCTCTAAAGGTGCCTCCGGTACCATCACCAGTTCCGTTGCCAATTTGAAATAAAACGTCTGGACGAATATCATTATATTCTCCAATAACCAAACTGCTTTGGCCATCGGCAATGGTACCCAGTCCCATGGCTACTGAATAATCGCCATAAGCATCCGTATTAGACCCAAATGCTGCCGAGTAACTGCCGTTTCCAATGGTTGAACTCCCAGATGCGAACGAGTAATCGCCGTGAGCCGTAGTGCCAACACCCATGGCTGTTGAAAAATCGCCAGTGGCATTGGTATTAGTGCCCATGGCTGTAGCGTAAAGGCCAGAAGCCGTGGTAAGGTTACCCAGAGCGGTGGAAACTATGCCCGATGCCATGGTATTTGCACCCAATGCTGTTGCAAAATTAGCACTGGCAGTGGTGTTTGTTCCAATTGAAACTGCCCCTTGCTTGGTTGCAGAATTGTCTTTTCCTAAAGCAAAAGCATAATCACCAGAAGCTTCAGAATTGTAGCCCATGGCCGTTGACCAATCGCCAGATGCTAAAGCGCTAAACCCAAAAGCGGTAGAACCGGCACCGTTTGCTTGTGATTGGCTGCCCAATGCGGTTGAATAAGCTCCTGTGGCTTGGGTAGAAAACCCCAGAGCTGTTGAGCTATTTCCGCTAGCTTCTGTACTAGACCCTGCGGCAAAGGCTCTACTTCCTAAGGCCCCTGCACTAAAAGAGGTCGTAGTGCTTGTGCTTAAATCAACTGCATTTAAACCAATTTGGCCATAATTATTAGGGTCGCGGCCACTAATTCGGTACCCTATGCCATTCCCTTCGTCAAGCGCTGCTAAACCTCCGCCGTACGTAGCATCGGCATATTCTTTTGTAATGAGTGCTTTGGCATTTGTAATTTCGTTTATATCGAAACTTGGAGCAGTGATTACCCCATCAAAATTTACCGTAAACGCATTAGATCTTCCGGATGAATTGCCATTACCTACTTGAAACAATACGTTTGTTGCCGTTGTGTTATCATTAAGTCTGCCCACGACAGTGCTAAATTGATCATCGGCTATGGTTTCAAACCCCATAGAAGTAGCACTAAATCCGGACGCCGTGGTAAAATTACCAAAGGCCGTTGCAGCAAAATTGGTGGCGTGTGTTTTATAACCTGTGGTAAAGGTAGAGCTACCACTGGCTCCAAGGTTTAAAGCAGCATCGGGGTTCGTGCTTAAATCTACTGCGTTTTGACCTATGTTGTCATAATTATTTGGGTCTTTATTAATTAGTCGCCATCCTAAGCCATTACCTTCATCAATGGCTTCAAGACCTGTTGAACCTCCAGTACCTCCAGAATAATTGGCATCGGCGTATTCTTTTGTGATTAGTGCTTTGGCATCTGTAATTTCAGAGATATCGAAGGTTGGTGCCGTAATCGTGCCGTTTTTCAATATTGTTAAAGCATTAGACCTAAAGTTGTCGTTGCCGTTTCCAATTTCGAACAATGGATCTGTATCCACCCAAGCGTCTGGGTCGCCACCTCCTAAATTCCTGTTACCAAATGCTGTTGACTTATAGGCATCGGCCCAAGTGCCGTAGCCATAAGAAAAAGTAGTATAGCCAATAGCTCTACTGCTAAAACCACCGGCGAAGGAAAAAATGTTAGATGCTATATTTCTGTTACCAAGAGCAAATGAATAGTTCCCTGTTGCTCCATATTCTGATGATGGAGCAAAACCATCACTTAAATCGATGGCACCTCTGCCTATGTTACCGTGGTTGGCAGGGTCTCTTCCTTTTAAACGCCAGCCACTGCCGTTGCCTTCATCAATAGCTTCAAGACCGGTGGAAGAACCTCCCGAACCACCAGAATAATTGGCATCGGCATATTCTTTTGTAATAAGGGCCTTATCGTCGGTAATTTCATTGATATCAAAACTAGGTGCTGTAATTGTACCATTTCTTAAAACTGTTAAAGCATTTCTTCGAATATCGTTGGTGCCATCAATATATTGTCCGTTCCCAATTTCGAAAAGAGGATCGGTTGATGCGGCCAATAATGGATCGCCGCCACCAACATTGTATAGCCCTATGGCTGTTGAATTAGGAGCTTCGGCTCTTGTGCCTATACCCATAGCCGTTGAGGAGTGCCCCGAAGCTATTGTACTTGCGCCCATAGCGGTTGCTTGAGCCTGTGATGCTATGGTACCTACACCCGATGCAAATGAACTCTGACCTGACGCCGTTGTATTTAGTCCAACAGCAGTTGCATAATTTCCCGTAGCGCCTTTAGTGATTGAAGGCGACCAGCTATAGCTTAAATCTACAGCGCCAATGGCGATTGGACCGTAGAAATCTTCAGGTCTGTCAATTAAGCGCCACCCAATACCTCCACCTTCATCAAGTTGTTCAAGTCCGCTATTGTTAGATTGTTCTGCAAACAAGGCATAAGGAACAACTTTAAATTCGGTAGTGCCCATATCTGTTAAACCCGAACCAGAATCGATACGGACTTTTAAAAAGCGGGAACCGAAAGTTCTTGTTGTTCTCCAATCTAATTGGTTGTAACCATCTTCAAATCCAGATAGCGGTGTGCCTTCGCCGATATTGACTATTACTATACCGTTGGCATCTGTACTCGTGGTGTGGGTTTCAGCATAAACCACATCTAAAAACTGTATTTCCGGTCCGTCTAGAATTGAAAACTCAATGGTTATATTTTGATTTATTAATGCATTGTTATTATTATCTTTAATTAAAGCTTTATAATTAATTCCCTTGCGTTGGGTAGGTTGGGAAAAACTTAAACCAGTAATAAAAAATGCGAGTAAAATAGTTGATATGTTTTTCATTGTGTTGAATTTTATTATTAATAGCATTTTACGTTTTAGGTCTTGACTAAAAGCCCATACCGAAACTCATAAATTGATAATCTTCTTTTTTTATCTCGGTCTTTTTTTCTTTAAGGCTTATGGCGGTCATTGTAAAACTTTGTTTCTTTTTCTTTTTGTGTTGGGCATTTATTTCCATGAGCAATGCATCTTCTTCAAGAACCTTTAATAATGCAGGGTCAAAACCTTTTGGATTGTTTTTGTTATTTGAGAAAGCAAAAAAGGCACTGAAGTTAACCGGTGCATCGAGCGTAAAATACACATTAGTAATAAAATCTGCATTTTCCATTTGCATGCCGTAACAGGTATAGCCCAATATGGTTTTTGTACCAATTTCCTTAAAGCTGTATTTCGGTTCTTTTTTACTGGATTTTTGGTCTTTTATTTTTGTCATTTGCGCCATGTTTTGGCCATTCATGTTCATAAACATGATTGAAATTTTTTCTTTTGAATCCATTACGATGCGCATCGTCCCTTTTCCTTTTAATTCTTTTGAAGACATTACCATCCCAAAATAGTTCTTGCTATTGGAATTAATGAGATAATCCATCTGCATGGGGTCGTTTTTTGCTGTTTTAATTTCGGTTTTAAATTCCCAGTCAAACGTGTAAGCATCGGGTAATTTTGATTCGTCTAATTTACCTTTGCCTAACAGGCCTTGCATAATTTTTTTTGTAGGATCTTGTGCTTTAACCGGCATGCTAAAAAAGAAGCATAATGTTATTAGTATTATAAATTTTGTTTTCATAATGAGTTAGTTTTTATTTTTTTGTTTGTCTTTTTTGTTGTGTTTCCATGGCTCCAAACCTTTTTCTAAAGGGATTAATTTTCCTAAAGGCCCGGGCATTAAAGATTTTTCGACGGCATCGGGAAGCTTCACATTTACGTTTTCGTACGAGAACACAAATTTTCCCGTGGGATGATCTTCTTCCTTTATTTGCGGATTGATTGTGTTTATGTATAATTCTGTTAACCTTTCTTGATTATCAAACAGGATATAGCTTCCAGGATATTCGGCATCGTTATAGCTGAATTTTGTACAGTTATCAGAGCCGTTGCACTTGGTTTTAGTTTCGGTGTAATAGTCGTTGTCTTTAAAATGATGGGGTTTGTATATGAATGCCATTTCTAAAACCATAAAACTGAGAGCCAAGTCTTTTTCTTCCAAAGCTTGAAAAGCTTCGAGGTAAGGTTCTTGAGGCAGTTTATAAGCTTGTGGTATCATACCGGCCATCATAAAACCCAACATTCCCGAGGAGGCTAAAGTTCTTTTTTCGTATTGTCCTATCTCAGTATTGTATCCGTATATAAATCCTTTGCGGTCTTGAAAAAGCGGTTTTTCAGAATTGCCCGCAACTTCGGTACGCATGGCTATGGTTTCAGCATCAAAGTATTGGGTATGCACCACGGCATCGCTATCGTGGTAGAGTTTCATAATCAAATCGGTAGTAAAGAAATCTTTGGCCGAATTTATAACAAGCTCTTCCGCTTCGTAAGATGTGGTTCTATATTTTGCATTATCAGATGTGTCAAGAGATACTTCTCTGGTTTCGTACCCTTTTTCTTTGGCTCTTTTTTTTAACTCGTCTAATAGCTGTGCTTGCGTTTGTAACCCAGAAAAAAGCAGTAGCACTATTAAAATTAATTTAGGTTTCATAACTATTCTACTTTTAAGAGAACTTTATTGTTTTTTGTAGCTAGTATTTTTGCTTTTATGATTCTCATATTAAACTGATCTCCAGGAAGGAATTGCTTGTCTTTAATGAACTGATCCCCCGGTAAGAAAGGTGGGTCGTCAGGAAAAAATTGATCACCCGGAAGGAACTGATCACCTGGTAGATACTGATCACCAGGTAGATATTGGTCTCCTGGAAGAAACTGGTCTCCTGGTAAAAATTGGTCTCCAGGAAGAAACTGATCCCCGGGTAAATACGCTTTTGAGGTATTAATAGAAATCGCAGAATTTTTTAAAGGTTGTACCACATAATCGCCATATAAAATGCCCAAACGGAAACTGCTGTTTGGATATTTTGCATTAACAAGCTCAGCATTTTGCATGCTCTCAAACAATTCTATATTTTGTACATGGTTGGTTTCTTTATTTATAACCAGGACTATTTTTGTGCCTGCTTGATTTGGTTTAGATGATTTGATACCGGTTAGTTTAACGTTTTTTATAGCTCGAACAAAAGAATTGCCAGTCTCTACGGTTTCACCTCCAATGGTAACGATGGCAGGTTTGAATTTGTACTTTGGCACATTAATTATCTGGTTCCCATCAATAAATACTTTTAATGAACCTTTATTAAAATGTATTGCAATAAAGCGCCAAGTGGCTTCTTTTTTTTGGGCATGATCATTGTTAAAGACATTGTGAGCTATATTTCTCTTGTTTATTTCATCATTGCCATAAAGATAAGCGCCATGTCTAAAAATTTTGACAGGGCCGTACCATCCTTTTCCAATACTGTTTTCGAAGATAATTCGATCACTGCTATCCCAAAACCGAATACTATAATGTTGTTCGGTAGGGCCTTTTAGAACCCCATTAAAATAAGCTTCAAATTCTAATGTAAATGAATCGGCTAAGTAGTTTTTACTGTTTAATAACGGTGTAATTATAGCACCATTTGATAATGAAATTACTTTCTCGCCTTGAAACGTGTCAATTTGAGCAGATCCTTTTATTAAGTCCCAATTTTTTGGGAAATCACCATCTGTTTCATTACTTGGGTTGTCTTGAAAATTCTGTGAATAACCGATTCCAATAGTTAGAAATAGTATAATTAAGGTACGTATTTGTTTTGTTTTCATTACCATAGTTTTAAAGAAATTATTTGATTTAAAATTGAAAAGGAAACAACGCCAACTGTTGTTTTTGTTATTTCCTTTTGCACACTGATTAATAGCGTCTTTATATGTTTTTATTCAGCTTGATTGATTTTATTACTTTGTTTTTAAGCGTAATGTTAAGTTTGTAATGCCCGTTTTTTAAATGGTCTATACTTAAAAATATAGGCTGTTCTTTATGGTCGTTTTCGGTTATTTTAGTTTGCTTAGGCATTATTTAATAACTAAAGGGGAAAAGTTAAACTATTACATAACACGCTAATTGATGTTGTTTTGCGATGTAAAATTATAGAGAAGCCACTTTATGGGATGCTATATATGTAACAAAACATAGCACATTTGTAACATTGGGCTGCGATTTTATATTATGTGCATCTATAATCGTTTGTTCTCTGGTTAGGGCTGATATTTTTGTTTTCTGAGGAATCATATTAAGGAATAAGTAAATTATTTTTTCACGATAAGTTTTTTGCTCACAGCGCCTGTTTCAGAAAGTATATTTATTAGGTAAATACCATCTGGCAGATGGCTTACGTTCAATTGGTTTTTGTTTGATAATTTAGTTTCAATCTTTTTTCCCGATATATCATATAAATCTACAGCTTTAATCACGATGCCTTTACCGGGTTTAATGTTAACCAAATGGCTTGCGGGATTAGGGTATAGTAGTACCTCCATTTCAATCAACTGTTCCACTACATCTAGAGTCAGTGCGGTTGTTAGCATATCGGTATCAAAACCATCGCCGTTTCCGCCGTGATAAAGCATCAGCATAACACCCGATAAATACGTGTCAGATTTCAACAAATTAGCAAAACCATCTCCATGTCCGCCGTTAAAAATTTCAGCGATAAAACCTTTAAGAAATGTGCCGTTTAATACTTCGGCATCATACCCGTCGCCTGAGTTGCCAATATATAAAGCGGTTAAATTCTGTCCGTTAAGAACGGATTGTAGGTTATTTTTGGAGAAGCCATCACCAAACTTTCCGCCATACATTTTATTAATATTACTACCGGTTATTGTGCTGGATGCCACATTAATGGAAAACCCATCTCCCGAACTTCCGTGGAAAATTGTAAAGAGCTGATCGATGAGCAACCCTTGATTTTTATCCACATTGAAGCCATCGCCAAAACCACCTTGATAAAGCACCGCAAATGAAGCTATTTCTCCATTAAGGCGGCTACCATGTAATGGCGAGGTATCGCTTCCTTCGTTAGCGCCACCTGCAAATTGCGCATTTGTAAACGGGCTAATACAGACAGCACATAGTATTATAAATAGGTGTTTCATGGTTTTTGGATATTAATCTTCTGTGCGACTGCCACGGAAGCCTAACCTAGAATTGCCATTTATTATAACATTGGCGGCATCATATCTATCGGATACTCTTATATACAGCGTACCGTTTGCATAAGATCCGCCCCTGTAGCCTATGCCCGTAGGGGTTGTAGGCCAGGAGCTTACATTGGCGTTTCCGGCTGTTGTAAGTACGCCGTCGCCATGTGTACCGGTAAAGGCCCTGCCTTCGGGAAGTCCAACGGTTATGCAGCGTTCGTACAGATTTCCTGATAATTCCATGATGCCATAATAGCTCCCGCCGGTTTCCTCCCTGGTTTTGTTTATGGCACTGGCCGCTAAAATGCCACAGCGTTTGGGGCCGCTTGGCGTGCCATTTGTTTCAGTATAGATGGCGTTTCCGGTAGCTGCTTCCGGATTGGTTACCAACTCAGTGGGTTGGGATTCGTTGATATAGGTATATGTACTGGAGGCAATATTTGGATTACCCCAAGCAAATTCGTTTGCTTTTGGAGCAATAGGGCCCCTGCAGGCTTTTTCGTATTCCAGTTCGGTTATGTGCCTTAGGCCTGCCCAATCCAAATAAGCCAAAGTAGATACCGCATCGACGTAGTTTAAAGCGATATCTGGACTTGTCGTTGTGGCACTGCCAGCTTCCCATGAAATGGTGTTTCTTGCAGTTTCGGTGTCTGAATTTTTTCCTGTTGGGCCCGTAATGTCATTATTTATTTTTTGGGTATCGGTAAGCGTGTTAAAAAAACTTACCCACTGGCCTTGGCTTACTTCATATTTCATACAGTAAAAGGCGTTGTACCCTTTTGGGAATGTAGCAGGTATAGGCCCTAGCCGGTCTCCAGCATTGGAGCCACTCGGTTGCCCATAATACAGGTTGCCAACACCGGTAGCAACTGTAATGGCATTTTCTGAAGCTATGTTATAAGGAACAATTGTAAGAAAGGAGTAGAATTTGCCAAATTCATTCCCTGTACTGCCCCCAACCGAAAACTCACCTTGGGGAACATATACCATTTCTATGGCAAATACCTGAATGTCAATAATATCGTTGGTGTCTATAGATCCATAGTCCCATCGCAAGCGCATATTTTGCAGGTTGATATTGCCACTGCCGTCGCTATCTCTATATACAAAGGCGCCAACACCATCGTTGGTTACATCAATGGTGCTACCGCTTGCGGTAACAAAATCGGTTTGTGCCAATTGAGCATGTGCCCAATTACCGCTATTTACGCGGTATTTAATAAATACCCAGGCGGCGTCCCAGTTGGAAGGTCCAGCACTAATTCGCCATGAATTTTCCCAACTCAGGTCAAATTCCACTTGCACCCAACTTTCGGTTTCGTTTAAGTTCTCCAAAGTAATATTGCTTACTGTTATGTTATTTCCCATGCACAAAAAAGAAAATAACAGGCCAAATAATAAAGTAAATCTTGTTTTCATAATGT
Organism: Hwangdonia lutea; assembly: GCF_032814565.1. GTDB lineage: Bacteria > Bacteroidota > Bacteroidia > Flavobacteriales > Flavobacteriaceae > Hwangdonia > Hwangdonia lutea. The sequence goes on along the minus strand of NZ_CP136521.1, from coordinate 154,029 downwards.
AGTTTTTAAATGTACAATTTAGCCTGTAATGGCTGTTTTTTTTACATAATCGCATCTTAGTAATCAAGGGTACTAATTATTATAGTTTGCTTTTGAATAGTCCATTAAAAAACTATAACACAAAAAACTATAAACACCTTTTATTTTGCCCTGTAAAATTATAAGGAAAGTGTTTTGGGGCATGCCAAATATGTAACAAAACATAGCACATTTGTAACATAAATTGAATAATCTATATTTTGTTTATGTAATCGTTTGGGGTGCAGTGGTATGCTTTTTTAAAACATTTAATAAAGTAAGATGGTGTATTAAACCCAACCTGATAGGCAATTTCAGAGATGGTGTAATCTGATTTTTGTAAAAGTGATACGGCCATTTTTAAGCGTTGCGACCGTATAAAAGCCGTTGTGGTTAAACCTGTAAGGGCCACTAGTTTTCTGTGCAATTGCATGCGGCTAACCAGCATTAATTTGCTAAATTTGGCGGCATTAAAATCTGGGTTTGATAAATGTTCGTTTAAAACGCCTTCAATTTTATTCAGGAAATCCTCATCAAAAGTAGTGGTGGCTATGTCTTTGTTTTTTGAAATGTTATGTTGCGAGTAACGCGATTGTAAAGACTTCCTTAATTCAATTAAGTTTTCAATGCGCTTAATTAAAATTTTAGATTTAAAAGGTTTTGTAATAAAATCATCGGCACCGGCTTCAAGCCCTTTTAATTCGTTTTCCTCACCAACTTTTGCCGTAAGTAGTATAATGGGAATATGACTTGTAAGCATGTTGTTTTTTAAGCTATGGCATAATTCGATGCCATTGGTAACGGGCATCATAATATCGCTAATAATAATATCTGGAATGGTTTCGAGCGCTTTTTTTATTCCTATTTTTCCGTTGGAGGCTTTTATTATTTTATAATTGGGTTCTAAAATAGACGCTATGTATTGCCTTACGTTTTTATCATCTTCTACAATTAATAAAACTGGTTTTTCAGAAGATTCGTTCGTGTTTTCAGAAAGTTCGTTACTAATTTCAGAAGATTGCTGCTTTGTAATATTGTTTTTGTCGGGTGTAATATCCTCTTTATTAAAAGCCTCTTTATTAATGGGAAGCGTTACGGTAAATTGAATTTCATCTTTATTAACCGTACTGGTTACCAACGAACCATGGGTTAAAGCAACCAGTTCCTTAACCAAAGCCAGCCCAATACCTACACCGTCTGCATTCGAATTTACTTGATAAAAGCGGGTGAATAGTTTACTTAAATCCTCTGGTTTAATGGTACTTCCGCTATTTATAATGGTAAGTATGGCGTAATTGTTTTGTTGCTCTGTATTGAAATAAATATGCCCATTTTTAGGGGTGTATTTTACCGCATTGGCCAGCAGATTAGTTACAATTTTTTCAACAATATCTTTGTCAAACCATGCTTTTGAAATATTTGAAATGTTTGTTTTAAAATGCAAACCTTTTTTTTCGGCTCTATACTGAAAAGACGATGCGATCTGCTTTAATAGAATGCTCAAATTATCGTTTTCAACATTTAATTTTAAATGACCGGTTTCTAATTTTGCCAAATCCATTAATTGATTCACCAAATTTAAAAGACGTTTAGCGTTTCGATGGATAAGCGACAGTTCTTTTTTATCGGCGCTGCCAATGTTTTTTTTTGCCAGTTGATTTTCGGTTGGGCCTAAAATTAGGGTTAACGGTGTTCTAAATTCGTGTGAAATATTGGTGTAGAGTTTGGTTTTAAATTCATCTAAATCCTTTAATCTATTGGTTTCAGCGTGCTCCAACTCCAATTGAAGCTTTAGTTGCCAGCGCCATTTAAAGTATTTGTAGGTTAAAAATAGAATCAACAATAAAAGTAATCCATAGATAACCTTAGCAGTGGTATTTATATACCAAGGTTTTAAAATGGTAAATGCGTATGTTGCCGGAACTTCGTTCCAAACACCATCATAATTACTGGAAATTACCTTAAACACATAATCGTTAGGAGGTAAATTGGTGTAATGGGCTGTATTCGTATTGTTTGAATCCGACCAATCCGTATCATGGTTTTCTAATTTGTACTTATATAAATTACGTTCGGGTTGCGAATAATGAAGGCTTGAGAATGTAAAGGTTACCGTGTTTTGGTTATACTTATAGGTTTTGTTTTGAATGAGGGGTTGGTTCTTATTATAAATTTCGAAGGTTGAAATTATGGTTTTTGGCTTTACCTTATTAAATGATATTTGATTTGGATGAAACCAATTTACGCCTTCTAGACCGCCAAAATAAAGGGTGCCATTTGGCGATTTAAAATAAGCCCCGGTATTAAACTCCAAAGCCTGTAAACCATCATAATTGTTGTAGTTTTCAACAATTATAGTTTCTGGGTTTTGGGTTAAGCTAAACTTGGTTAACCCACCATTGCTGCTTAACCAAAGGTTGTTGTTATCATCTGGTAAAATACCATAAATAACATTATTGGGTAAACCGTTTTCTGTAGTGAATACGGATGTTTTGTGTAATTTTGTGTGGTATTGCTTAAGTCCTCTACCTGCCGTTCCAATCCATAAAACACCATCTTTAAACAATAACGATTTAATAGGACCATTAATACCTTTAAGTTTTTCAATGTGTTTTGTTGATAGGTTTAGTTTAAAAACGCCTTGGTTTTCGGTGCCCAACCAAAGTTCGTTTAAATTGCCTCGAACGACTGTTTTTATATTGTTTGAGGTTAATGCCGAATTGTTAATATTGTATTTTTCTACAATGCCTTTATTTTTATCAAAAAGAACCAAGCCGTTTTTTTCTGTACATAGCCATGTTTGTTCTGGTGTCTCGGGTAGCAAATGCCAAATGGAATAGTTCGAAATTTCTGGAAAATACTTAAAACGTCCCGATGGTTCCATAATATTTAGCCCAAATACCTGATGGCCAATCCACAGGGATTCGTTATAATATGACAAACTAATAATCCGATTACTTGCAATATCAGAGTTGCTTGTTGATATGGTTTTGTAAATGTTTTTATTGTTATTAACAAATGTTAAGCCTTTTCCAGAAGTGCCAACCCACATGTTTCCGTGGGGGTCTGTGCAAATACTTCGTACCACATCTATATTTACCGATTTCGGCATTTGTTTATTGGTAAGCACATTAAATTTTACCAAATGCTCATCATAATAATTAGCGCCAGCACCATCGGTTCCCAACCAAATCACACCTGTGTTATCTTCATACAGCGATAATATATCATTGTATTGAATGGCAAACGGATTCGTTTTGTTCTCTAAAAAATTGGTGGTTTTATTTTGTTTGAAGTCAACCAAATAAGCGCCGTGGCCATAGGTTGCTATCCACAACCGGTCCTTATCGTCAACCAAAAGATTTTGAATATTCAAACTATTAGGAATCGATATACTGGCATCATTTGTAAAAGGATAAACTATATCTTCTTGCACGTTTTTATAATATAAGCCTTTGCTGTAACTGCCAATCCAAAGGGTGCCGTCTTGAGTTTGGGCAATCGCACTATAATTGGTAGTATTTGCATCATGGTGCTGGGTTAAGTTTTTATAGTTGTTATTTTTATTTAAGCTTAAAATAGCACCCGATGTCGCTACAATTATTTCATCATTTATTTGATGGAACGCATTAATCGTTCTAGGTATATCAATCGGATTTAAAAGTTGAATGGTATCTTTTGATATGGCATTAATTTTAAACAATCCACTGCCATAAGTGCCTACATAGGTATTATGGTTTTCATCTTGAAAAATGGTAGATACATTACTAAACCGTTCAATTGCTTTAAAGCTATCAGTATTCGGCATATAAAGTTCCAGTTTTCCTGAATTGGTAATTATCCAGAACTTATTTTTTTTGTCAATATATAGTTTACCCAAGCGGCTATAGGTTGGCCTTGTAATATCTTCAAATTGTTTGTTGTAAATTTTGAACGAACGTCCATTGTATTTGTTTAGACCATCTTGGGTTGCAAACCACATATAGCCAATACTATCTTGAGCTATGCTAATTACGCTATTTTGAGAAAGTCCATCTTTTATAGATAATTGACTGTACGCTATTTGTTTTTTAATTTCAGGGTTTAGCGAGTCTGCCTTTAAATTATTCTGAGCGCTTAAGTTTTGCAACAAGCAAACAAACAAAATGGACAAAACAAGTTTCAATTAAATAAGGTATTGGTTAATAGCTACTTGTAAAGTTAGTAAAGAATTTCTTTAAACCAAAAAAGGAATTGCTTTATAAAGTTGATTTTTGTTTTTAAAACCGTGCTGTAAGTATCTTACAAATTAAAGACTAAGCATAAGAGTTTTTAAGTTAAAATATTTTATTACATTAGTTTATATGGACATTATTATTGAATCGACTTTAAAAACATTACAAAAATCGAAAAAATTACTTGATAATCTGCAGGACGATACATTGTGCAATGCATCTTTAGCGCCGTATTATTCAAGTATTGGCACTCATATTAGGCATATTTTAGATTTTTATGACTGTATATTCAATTTGGATTCTGATAATATAATCGATTTAACGGCGAGACGTAGGAGTAAAGAGGTAGAATGTAAATGCGATTGCGCATTAGTTTATCTCAATGAAATTATTGATACATTGAATAACACCAAGTTTAATATGAACGAAACCGTAATAGTGATTGATGATTTAGGCTTAGGAAAAATTGAAATAAAATATACTTTAGGAGCTGTTTTTGCACAGGCCAATAGCCATACCATACATCATTTCGCTATTATAAACTATATATTAGAAGGATTGAAAATTCCTTTTAGCGATGCCGATTTTGGTGTTAACCCAACAACGCCTAAGCTTACAAATTTAAATTAAGAGTTGTTTTTTTTAAACATACTATCCAATACCGTGTTAATGCCTTTGAAAGCAAAAAATATGGCTAAGGCACAAATTACCCCACCGATAATTAATATAGGAATATAAAGTGGCTTTTCTTTATTGGTAAGTGCGATGTGCAAAAGTATGGGACCCAAAAACATACAACCTAAGGCAATCCCCATTTTTTTTAAACCTTTAACCAGTACGTTTTTATCTGTCTTATGGGTTTCCATCAGAGTAATTTTTAACCGCCAAACGTACACTACCAAATTTATCCAATAGTTGTTTGGCTGTTTCTTCGGATACATTAATTTCGTTCATTATCATTCTTACGCCTCTGTCAACAAGCTTGTTATTGCTTAATTGCATGTCAACCATTTTGTTGCCTTTTACATGCCCGAGCAATACCATGGTTGTTGTTGTTATGGTATTTAAAACCAATTTTTGTGCGGTGCCAGCTTTCATTCTTGAGCTTCCTGTTACAAACTCCGGCCCAACAATAACCTCAATGGGATATTTTGAGGCCGCGGCCAAAGGACTGTTTAAATTACAGGTAATACATCCTGTAATAATATTGTTTTTGTTGCAAGTTTCTAAAGCTGAAATAACATAAGGTGTGGTTCCCGAAGCTGCAATACCAACAACTACATCTTTATCGCTAACATTATAATGCTGTAAATCTTGCCAACCTAATTCTGTAGAATCTTCTGCAAATTCCACGGCGTTTCTTATGGCGGTATCGCCACCGGCAATAATGCCAATAACCAAATCAGGAGAAACGCCAAATGTTGGTGGACATTCAGAAGCATCTAGAATACCCAAACGTCCGCTTGTCCCAGCCCCGATATAAAATAACCGACCGCCATTTTTTAACTTCGGAACAATTTGTTCTATAAGTGCCTCTATTTGTGGCAGCGATTTCGCAACTGCAAGTGGCACGGTTTTGTCTTCGTTATTTATGTTGGTAATCAGTTCTTTAACACTCATCTTTTCCAGATGATTGTAGTTTGAATCTTGTTCGGTTGTTCTAGTAAAACTCATAATTCAAAAATATGAATTATTAGCGAGTTTTAATCATAAAGAACATCTTCAACTTCAATTTTTTTATTATTTATAAAATCAAATAGTGTAAGTTGCCTTAAAATGTAATAATCCCTCCAGAATTTTTCGAGCGAGTTTAAATATTGCAATACGGCCTTGTCCCTTTCCTCTAAGGCAATATTTAAATTTGTAATATCCACTTTGTTTAGTACATACCTTTTTTTAGAAATTTCGTACCGCTTCATGGATATTTCTTTTGCTTTTTCAGCGGTGAATAGAAAATCTCTTTGATTGGACCAGTTTAGGACATGTAAGTATATTTCTTGTTCAAATTCTTGTTTGTCCTGGTTTATATTATTGTTGGTTAAATCTAAATTAGCTTCAGCCATTTTACGTCTGGATTTAGATACGCCCCAATCGAATATGGGGATGCCAACAGACACCGTTACGTTTTGTTGCTTGTTGAAGTTGTTGAATAAATTGTTAAAATCCTCACCGTTTTGCGATATTCCAAAATTAGCTCTAACAGCTAATTGCAGTCTGTTATTTCCTTTTTGAAAGGCAACTTGTTTTTCGGCCTCTAAACGTTTTCTTCTAAATTCGATAACCGCTTTCCGGTTAGACTGTGCCTCACTTAATGCTTTCTCAGTATCCACATCAAAAAGGGGAAGTTGTTCAGGAATGTCTAAGGTTAAGTCTTCCGTTTCCAGTTCTAAGTAGCGTGCTAAATTTTGTGAGGCTCTTTTTAATTCGACCGTATTTGTAGTGACCCTATTTTTGGAATTTAAGTACCTTAATTCCATTTGTAAAAGTTCATTCTCGGCAATTTTACCAACACTATACCTACCTTTTGCTATTTGTAATAAGGTGTCTTGATTTTTCAGGTTGGTTTCTGAAATAGCCAATTGCATTTGAGCTTTTAGCAAATCGAAATAACGATTGGAGGTGCTTACTGAAATCTGCTCCATATTTTCAATAAAATCTCTTTTGGACTCCTCGTAAATTAAGGGTTCAATTTTTTTATCCCATTTGAATTCATTGAATAATATTGAATTTTGAAAATAATTAATAGAAAACGGAATAACAGAATACCCAACATTATCGTCGAGACCAAATAACTCAACACGCTCCAAATTTGTGTTTACCGATAAGGTTCCCCCCGTGTACGGCACGCTTTGCGAAATTGAAAAACCACCGTCTATAAGTAATTGATTTTGGGTTACAAAAACATCTTGTCCGGCATCATTAGTTATTCTACGCACCGCATTTCGGTATTCGGGTAGGGTAGCGGTAAGCCTCAATTCTGGTAGAAAACTAGCTTTATAGCGTCTGTAACGCCAGTAATTGGATTGGTTTCTGTTTAAATTGATTTTATAATCGGGCGATTTTTTTTTAGCGATTTCAATCGCTTCTTTAAGCGTGAGTTTTTTTGACTGCGCATTATTGAATAACGGAAAAACAACAATAATAATTAGGAGTATTTTTTTCATATTTTATTATTCGGTTCTTAAAGCTTGAATAGGTTTTTTATTAGCGGCCGCTTTTGCTGGAAATATTCCAAATATTAATCCCACGGCAACGGCGATAACGAAAGAAATCATAATTGAATTTATGGACAAAACCGTTTCTATTCCTGAAACTATTTCAATGATATAAGCCCCAATAATCCCCAGTATTATACCTACAATACCACCGCCAACGCTAATAAGTACCGATTCTGATAAAAACTGTAAAATAACATCTTCTTCTGTTGCTCCAATGGCTCGAATAATGCCAATTTCTTTGGTGCGTTCTAAAACTGAAGCGAGCATTATATTCATAATACCAATACCACCAATTAATAGCGATATACCTGCTATAATGATTAAAACGATATTAAATATTTGCTTTGTTTTTTGCTGTTGTTTAAGGAGGTGAATGGGGATTTCAATTTCAAAATCCAGCACATCGTTGTGCCTTCGTTTTAACATTTTACTTAAAACTTCTGCGGTTGCCTTAAGCTCGTTTGAATTTGAAACTTGAACCGTTAGCTTATCTATTTGATGATAATTGCCCCTAGGGATTCTCTTTTTTGGACCATTTTGGTTTCTGTTTCTGGCGCCTATTTTATCACTAATTATTTTACGGTCTTTATAACGTACTAAAAAGGTGTTTATGGGTATGTAAACATCTTCATTTAAATCTCTTATTCCTAAGTTTTCTTGGGCTTTATCAGAGATTAATTTTTCTTCAATTACACCTATTACCTTCAACCAAACATCTTTTACTTTAATTTGTTTGCCCAGGGCGCTTTCGCCCGTAAATAGTTTTTTTTCAACCTTTTTACCTATAATACAGACGGGTAATGCATTTTTAATTTGGAAGTCAGAAAAATGTTTGCCACTTTCTATATTTATGTTTGAAGATTTAAAAAAGGCCGGGGAAATTCCAACGAGTTTAACCGGGTTTTGCCTCCCATTATTAATTACATAGGTATTTAAAATGATTTCTGGGCTAACAAGCTTTATACTCGGAATGTTTCTTTGGGCACTTAATGCATCTTGAATATCCAGCCCTTTTGAAAATCGTTTTGATTCAGACTCACCCGCATTTTCATCGGATTCGTTGGCGTCTTCATCTTCCTCATCGGGAATTGGGGTTACCACAATATTGTTTACGCCTACTAATTCCAGTTGTGCCAGTATCTCTTTTTCTGCCCCATTTCCTATGGCTAGCATGGTAATTACCGATGCTACACCAAATATGATTCCCAGCGCTGTTAAAAAGGTTCTAACCTTATTCGTTTTAATAAACCAAAATGCTTCAGTAAAATTAGATTTTAGTTTTTCTAAAAGTAGTTTGTCTATCATATTATTTCAATAGCGTTATACTTTTATTATCTAAATCTATGGGTCTATTTAAATAAACAATATCATTTTCCTTTAATCCTTTTTGAATAATGACAACCTCGTTATTAGAAGGCCCCAACTCGACTTGCTTTTTGTCAATGGCCAATCCTGATTTTACATAGGTATAACTAATAGAATCTTTAGCAAAAACGGCTTCTAACGGAATCATTAAAACATCCTCCTTTTTGTTAATCAGTATTTTGTTGGATGTTGTCATGCCGGGTCTTATATTCTCATTGGTTTCATTTAGTTTTATTAAAACCTGAAAAAGTTTAATGTCGGAGCCTGCTTTAGTCTCGCCCACATTAGCCACGTCGGTTACAATGCCATCAAGCTCAATATCCGGGAAAGCATCAAAACCTACTTTTACAGGCAGGTCTTTTTTTATCTTTCTAATGTCAACCTCATTACTGTAAGTTCTCGACTCCATTTTTGTTAAATCGGGTAAGCTGGCAATAGCGGGCTCCCATGGGGATACCGTGGAACCTACTTTCTTTTTGGTACCATTCCATTCCTTTACGTAAGTTACCATCCCTTCATCATCAGAATGAATGGTGAATTCTTTTTGCAATTGCATTAATTCTTCAATGCGTTTGGAAATTTTAGAAACCTCAGTGCCAACCTCAATCATTTTAGCATTGGCTTGCCTCTTTTTTATGGAATAGTCTGCTTTTTTTTCCTTTAAATCCCTAGCGGTTTTTTCAATTTTGATTTCTAAGGATCTGATGGTTGCTGGCGGCTCATAAATAGAACGCTCTAATTCTAAACTATCTTCTTCAATATTAAATAGCAAATCTTTAATGGAATTGCGTTCTTGTTTTAGGGTAAGCGTGGTATCCAGTTGTTGCTGTGTGAATCTTGATTGGGCTTTATCCAAATTTAGTTGGGCATCGAGTATTTTTCCGTTAAGTTCCGATACGTCTAGTTTGCCAATATAATCTCCCTTTTTTACAATGGTACCTTCGGGAACTAAATCTTGTATTTTAATATTAAAAATACCAAATCTCCTAGCATTGGTAGGGCCATTAATTTTTTTTGAACTTGTAGATTGCGCTTCGCCGGAAATAAAAACTTCATTTAAAAAAGTTCCTTTTGTTACCTTGGCAGTAAGTGAAGCATCTTTGTCGGCACTGGAATTAAAAAACGAATAGGCAATTACAATTAAAACGATAGCCCCAATTACGTAGGCGATTCTTTTTTTAGTCATGTTTTTTTGTGTCTTGGTTGATGGTTGTTAAAAGTATATAAAAATTATTGTTGTAAGATTTTATTTTAGTTAATATCGTCTTAAATTTTTTAATTTACATCTTTTAGCATCAAAAACTAAGCCATAATAGTATATTGCAAACAAAAAGGCTACTCAACAACGTAAGAAAAAATATGTGCTTCCGAAACCCTAAAATACCCCAACGGATAGTTGTTTGGGTTGGTTACATTCACACAATTGCCTCTAACGGTTGCTGGTTGGGTTTCAAAAGGGTCGCCAGATTCGTTATCGGTTTGTTGAAGCAAAATGTTCAAATAGTTGTAAGTCCGACTGGAAATCCCATAACTTATAATTTCCAACTGGTCGCCACTTAATAGATTTTCGTCGGAATAAAAAGCAAAAATCTGATTGCCGTCTGTAAATTCATCATCGTAAACTTCAAGATTTATTGTATTTACCACTGGTTTTCTAAACTCGAATAAATAATAGTTTTCAATATTCTTTGGGTCGGTGTAAAAGGCTTTAATTTCTATTTCGTCGCCAGCAAAACCGCCATCGTTCTTTTGCTCAACAAACTCAATGGGGGTTACCGGTTTAAGGGTTTCTGTGGCACTATACGTATCGTTTTTATAAATAATATTTAGTGTGTATTCACCGTTAATTTCGGGGATAAACAAGTCGGTTTTGTAAATACCCGTAGTGCCTTCTTCAATAAAATTAAATGTATTGCTATTTGAATCGGTAACGCTTACAATGGCTCCTGTTGCAGGCGGAATATCGTCATCAAAAAAAGGTGCTGTAAGCGACAGTTTTATGTGCTGCATGTTTCCGTTGGTGCCTTTTTCCCAATTTAAAGAAGCATCAATAACCAATCTGGTTGGGGCTGTTTCCAAATCTACTTGAATAACATCTTCGCAGGACAGACTAATTGAGATAAATAGCATTATGTAAATTGATTTTTTCATAAACTTAAAGCTTAAAATTATAGGATATTGACGGAACGATGCCAAATATAGATAAACGCGTTGCTTCGTTTGACCCTGTTGTGGTGCTTTGACTAAAATTTATGGATGTAGCGTTTTTACGATTATAAATATTGTAAACCCCAAAAACCCAATGGCTTTTCCACCTTTTATTTTTATCTTGTTTTGGTTGATACTTTAACGAAACATCCAATCGGTTGTAAGCGGGCAATCTGTTTTTGTTTCGTGCACCGTAATTGGGAATATTAATGCCATTGTAAACATATTGTCCGTTTGGAAATGTTGCGGGTTGCCCGGTTTGAAATAGGAAATTTGAGTTAATTTCCCATCGGTCATTCAGTTTGTAGCTTCCCGTTAAAGAGATGTCGTGCGTTTTATCGTAAGGCGTGTTGTACCAATTTCCGTTGTTAATGCCCAATTCATTTGGTGTTCTGCCTTTTGTTTGTTGCTCGGATTTTGAAAGTGTGTAAGCCAACCAACCTTTAAACCGGCCTTTGTTTTTTCTTAATAGAAATTCCAGTCCGTAAGCTCTTGCCTTACCGTTAAGAATCACTTGCTCGATGGCGTTGTTTGCTATTAAATCGGCACCATCAATATAGTCTATCCTGTTTTTTATGGTTTTATAAAAGGTTTCAATTTCCAATGAATAGGCATCGTTTTTAAAATTTTTAAAGTATCCGAAAGCATATTGGTTTAACAATTGAGGTTTTACATATTTCCCACTGGGCGTCCAAACATCCAAAGGTGTTGGCGAGTTGGTGTTGGACAATAAATGCAAATATTGACTCATACGATTATAGCTGGCTTTTACAGAACTGTTTGAATTGATTTGATACGCTGCTGAAAACCGGGGTTCTAAATTGTAGAATTTTGCAATGACCTCAATACGTTTAAATGAGTCGGTATCGGTGGGGTTTGCCTTTTCGTAAATTTGAAAATCTTCATTAAAAACTACAGGTTGATTATTCGCATAAACATTAAGTTCGTCTTGTCCTAAACGGAAAAATGAACTCAATCTTAAACCGAATGACAACGCCAATTTATCAGACACTTTATGTTCGGCATCTAAATACAGGGCGTTTTCAAAAGCGTATTTATCGATAAGTTTAAAAGGGTTGATGCCCGAAGTCTCCACAGTAGGGTTTATTTCCCCAGGATTGAATTTGTAATAAATACTATTTAAACCGTACTGCAGTTTAAATGTATCGTTTAAATAATGTTTTAAATCGTATTTTACATTGACATTCTGAATCCCGGAAATCCAATCAAATTCAACAAAGCTGAGCTTTAAATTGTAATAATAGTCAGAGTAAATTAAAGATAAATTAGAAAATAGTTTATCTGAAAACAAATGATTCCATCTAAAATTAAATACCGAATTTCCATAGATGTTTTCAAAAGAGTCTTCTATTCTAAACACATCCCTACCAAAATAACCAGATACATAAATGTTGTTTCGGTCGTTTAACTTATAGCTTAGTTTTGTGTTTAAATCATAAAAATAAGCAATGTTATTAATATCGAAAAGCGGTAAAAACAAATGTGCATAACTCGATCTGCCACCAAAAAGAAAAGATCCTTTGTCTTTTTTAATAGGGCCCTCGGCAAGTAATCTGCTCGCCACAATACCAATACCGCCATTTAAATGAAACGCTTTGCTATTTCCTTCTTTTTGATAAATATCTAAAACCGACGACACCCGCCCACCGTAGCGCGCAGGAATACCGCCTTTGTATAAACGTAAATCCTTAATGGCATCGGGGTTAAAAACCGAAAAGAAACCAAATAGATGCGATGAGTTGTATATGATTGCCTCATCCAATAGAATCAAATTTTGATCTGCAGAACCGCCTCTCACGTTAAAACCAGATGAGGCTTCACCAGCATTGGTTACTCCTGGCAGCAAAGTAATGGCTTTAATAATATCGGCTTCGCCTAAAACGACAGGAATATTTTTTATGGTGCTTGAGGTTAAGGTGTTAACACTCATTTGCGGTTTTTTTATACTTAGTTTTTCAATGTTTTCGGTGATGATAACTTCATCTAAACTTTCGAGAGATTCAACTAAGCTTATATGCTTTGTAATGTCGCTGTTTAACGCAACGGTGTCGGTTATTGTGGTGTAACCCAAATAGCTTATAACTATTTGATATGTACCTTTTGGTAGTGTGATGGAGTAAAAACCATAGGCGTTGGTTGAGGTTCCGGTGCCTATTTCCGGAAAGATAATGTTGACACCAATAAGTGTTTCGTTGCTTTTTTCTTCTGAAATGATACCGCTTAAAGTAAACTTTTCTTGTGCATTTAGGGAGAAACTATAAAAAAATAGGGCAGTGGTTGCCCATAACACAAGGTGTTTCATAAAGCAATTTTTTTATAAAAATATAAAAAAGCCCCTAATTTTAGGGGCTTTTTACAAAATATATCCTTTTGTTTTATATGATGCTGTTAAGCGTTTTGCTTGGTCGCATTACTTGGTTTATTAATGTTTCGTCGGGCTCGTAGTAACCGCCAATGTTTGCTGGCTTGCCTTGGATTTCAATGAGTTCATTAGTAATTACGGCCTCGTTTTCTTCTAATTGTTTTGCTAATGTTGAAAACTCTTCTTTTAAAGCGTTATCATTATTCTGATTCGCCAATTCCTGTGCCCAATACAATGCCAAGTAAAAATGGCTTCCTCTATTGTCCAACTCGCCTGCTTTACGCGATGGTCCTTTTTTGTTTTCTAATAGTTTTTCGGTGGCATCATCTAAAGTCTCACTTAATATTTTAGCTTTTGCATTTTTGTTTACTTCGCTAAAATGCTCGAGTGAAACGGCAAGTGCTAAAAATTCACCTAAAGAATCCCAACGTAAGTGGTTTTCTTTTAGCAATTGTTGAACGTGTTTTGGCGCCGAACCACCCGCACCGGTTTCAAACAAGCCGCCGCCATTCATTAAAGGTACAATCGATAGCATTTTTGCACTGGTTCCAACTTCAAGAATGGGGAATAAATCGGTTAAATAATCACGTAATACATTTCCGGAAACCGAAATGGTGTCTTTACCATCCTTCAACCTTTCGCAAGTAAAAATGGTGGCATCGGTTGGTGATAAAATTCTTAAATCCAATCCGTTTGTATCATGATCCTTTAAATAGGTGTTTACTTTTTTAATAAGTTCTGCATCGTGAGCTCTGTTTTTATCCAACCAAAAAACCGCTGGAGTTTGAGATGCTCTAGCACGTGTAACAGCTAGTTTTACCCAATCCTGAATTGGAGCATCCTTAACTTGGCACATGCGCCAAATGTCTCCGGCTTCAACGGTGTGCTCTATTAAGGTTTTTCCTGAAGTATCAATAACACGTACTGTACCGTTTGTAGCGATTTCAAAAGTTTTATCGTGCGATCCGTATTCTTCGGCCTTTTGAGCCATCAATCCCACGTTTGGAACCGTTCCCATAGTTGTTGGGTCGAAAGCACCATGTTTTTTGCAAAAATCGATAGTTGCCGTGTAAATACCTGCATAACTACTATCCGGAATTACGGCTTTGGTGTCTTGTTGTTTCCCTTCGGCATTCCACATCTGACCCGACGTTCTAATCATGGCTGGCATAGAGGCATCAATAATCACGTCACTTGGAACGTGCAAATTGGTAATGCCTTTATCGCTATTTACCATGGCTAAATCTGGACCATTTGAAAAAGCTGCTTTGATATCTGCTTCTATTTCGTTTCGCTTAGCTTCGGGTAATTTTTTTAAATCGTTAAGTAAATCTCCAAAACCATTATTGACATCAACACCGATTTTTTCGAATGTTTCCCCATGTTTGGCAAAAACATCTTTAAAGAAAACACGTACTGCATGACCAAAAATAATAGGGTCTGAAACCTTCATCATAGTGGCCTTCATGTGTAGCGAAAACAATACGTTTTTTTCTTTGGCGTCGGTAACCTGTTCTTCTAAAAACTGCAATAAAGCATTTTTGCTCATCACCGAAGCATCAATAATTTCGCCTTGTAACAATGCTAAATTGTCTTTTAAAATGGTGGTGTTCCCTTTGGTATCGGTATGCTCTATTTTTACAGATGTAGCGTTTTCTAAAGTTGCGGATTTCTCGTTATGCGCAAAATCGCCATGGCTCATTGTGGCTACATGAGTTTTAGAATCGCTGGACCAAGCCCCCATGGTGTGTGGATTTTTTTTGGCGTAGTTTTTTACAGCTTTTGGCGCACGTCTATCGGAGTTTCCTTCGCGTAACACGGGATTTACCGCGCTACCTTTTATTTTGTCGTAACGTGATTTTATGTCTTTTTCCGAATCGGTTTTAGGTTCGTCCGGATAATTGGGAATACCAAACCCTTGCGATTGCAGTTCAGTGATGGCCGCTGTTAATTGCGGAATTGATGCGCTAATGTTTGGTAGTTTTATAATATTGGCTTCAGGTTTTTTGGCTAGCTTTCCTAAAAAAGCTAAATCGTCTGAAACACGTTGGTCTTCATTTAAAAAATCTGGGAAAGCTGATAAAATTCTTGCCGCTAAAGAAATATCCTTAGTTTCAATTTCAATTCCAGAGGATTTAACAAAAGTCTTTACGATGGGTAAAAAAGAACGGGTTGCTAAAGCTGGAGCTTCATCAGTTTTGGTATAGATAATTTTAGACATTCGCCATGTGATTTTAAAGATTTATTACTCGAATAATTGCTGTAGAATTAACGCTAGCGTTTTTCGCGATGCGAATATACAAAAATTGAATTTTAAAATCTTGACGAAACCAAGTAGTTTTTACGGATTTACTAGAATGATAAAAAAGGATAAAGCCTGTAAGAAATTGATAAAAAAGAAGTGCTGAAATTATTAAAAACAAAAGCCATATCACTGTAGAATTTAATCTACTCTGACATGGCTTTCTTTGAAATAACGTTACGTGATCTATTAGTATTGCTACTAAGGTGGTTTTAATTTTCATAAAACCTTTTTCAATTCAAGCACTATTATTTCAATGAAACATTCTGTGTTGTAATTTTCAAAATGTATTGACCTATTACCAAAATGTTTCAGTTAATTGTTTTTCTTGATACATTGCAGCTAGCCATTCATTTTCATGTTTGGTAAACTCCAAGCATTGCTTTAGTTATAGCGTTTTCTTTCGTTAACGGCTACTTTTTCAAGCTTTCGGCTGTACTAGATACCATCTACTTGCGCATCTGGGACTTTTTACAGCGTCATGGTTTTCTGCTCACACACGCATACACGTGGCACATCCAAACCTCAAAAAACAATTGTATATAAAGAACGTTACTCTATTTTAGACCTTAATATAAATTCGCTTTTAAACGAAATCAACCGAGGTTGCTATTAATTTCTTCTGCTAATATATAACCGTATATTAAATTACAAAAATTTTTAAGCGTTTATATATCAACCACTTATAAACATCACTTATTAACAAAAGTTAATAAAAAAAAAGCCCTGACAAATGTCAAGGCTTTATATGTTTTGGTAAAAATAGGATTAGCGTCTGCGTTCTCTAATTCTAGCTTTCTTACCTGTAAGACCTCTAAAGTAGAAGATTCTTGCTCTACGAACAGATCCACGTTTATTAACTTCAATTTTTTGTAATGCCGGTAAGTTAATTGGGAAGATACGCTCTACACCAATTGATCCTGACATTTTTCTAATTGTAAAAGTTTCTGAAGTACCAGTTCCTCTTCGTTGGATTACCGTACCTCTAAAAAACTGCGTACGTGTTTTGTTTCCCTCTTTAATTTCGTAATAAACTGTAATTGTGTCACCAGCTGCAAATTCTGGTAATTCTTTTTTTGTTACAAATTCGTCTTGAACAAATTTTACTAAAGATTCCATATCTTTATATTTAATTGATTGTTAATTCAGAACAACATTCACGATTCTCGCCAGAGGTTGACCCGAAATTGGCTGCAAAGATAATTAATAATTAATAATGCACAATTAATAATTGCATTTTTTAAGGTGTTCTTTTTAGGATAAAATTTATCGTAAATTCTTTTTATTTTATGGTAGCAAGAAAGTTAGGTTTATAAACACATTTACTCTAAAAACTTATTTTTTAATTCGGGCGTAGGAATCATGCAAGCTTCCTTTTTGCCGTACCATTTATATCTGTTTTTAGCAATGTAGTCGTAAGCCCAATTGCGAATAAAGGTTGGAACAATAAAAAAAACGCTCATTGCATTAATGGGAAACCCTAATTTTGAAGCTATTTTTAAAGCTGCCGTACTTTTATAATCAATACCTTTTTCGGGCGAGTAAAGCAATATGGAATCTGTTTTTTCCGTATCTATGTTATAAGCTTCAATTATAGCTTTTCCCGCATCGCTCTGTAAAGCGGTAAACATAAATAGATTGTTTTTGTCGTGTTTTATAACATATTGCACGCTGTTGTTGCATAGGTTGCAAACGCCATCAAAAAGAATGAGTTTTTTGTTTTTTGGAATATCTACCATAATAGTTCGCCATTGCGAGGTGGGATGACGAGACAACCTTTTAAATTATAGTTTTATTTAATAAGATTCTCACGCTTTTTAAAAGCTCAGAATGACAGTACAAAGATACGGCTTTATAGGCTATTTAAAAACCCATTCAAATCGGTTTCTTTGTTTAGGTTTAGTTTCTTTTTTAGTCGGTATTTCGATTTCAAAACGCTTTCTGGCAGCACATTAAGCATAGAGGCAATTTCTTTGGTGGACAGATTCATACGTAAAAACGATGCTAGGCGAATTTCCTTTTCAGTGATGTCTGCATAAATTTCTTTAAGTTTAATATCAAAGTTGTTGTGCACTTCAGAGAAATAGGATTTAAAAATCTCCCAATCTTTATCTTCGGCACTTTCTTTTTTAAGCAGCAAGACCAGGCGCCTAAATTCCACTTTAAATAATTCGGGTGATTGCTTTATTTTCTCTAAATTCTCTTTAAGTTCTTGAATAAACGTGTTTTTTTGAACTAAGTGTAACGTTTGTGAGGCAAGCTCTTTCTTTTTGAATTCAATTTCTTGTTGGTAAATGGCTTCTTGTTTTTCGCGTTCAATGTTATTTTTCTTAATACGCTGTTTAAAACTAAAAAAGATTAGTCCAGCAATGGCGATAAATGAAAACATACCAATACCATAAACTGTTTTTGTGAGTTTGTCATTTTTGGCTTGTACATTAAGTGTTTTAATTTCTTCTTCTTGTAAAGCTATTTCTGTTTCTTTTTTTTCGGTTTCGTAGATGGTTTTTAGCTCTTCAATTTGTTGTGATTTTTTTATGCTAAAAAGGGAGTCGTTAATACTTTGTGATGCTTTTAAATAGAAAATGGCTTCTTTGTTTTTATTGATGGCTTCTAAAATTTTGGATTTATAATCATACAAATCTTGGAGTCCTGGTAATGCTTCTATGGATTTGGCAATAGAAATGGCTTTTTCAAGTTTTTTTAATGCTTCATTTGGTTTATTATTCTTATGCATAACTTCAGAGAGCCCTAAATAACTATAAATAATATTTTGTTTTATATCCTCTTCTTTACTCAGTTTATTAGCTTCATCTAATACCTTATTTGCTTTTTTTAAATCGTTTTTAATGGTATATAATGCACCTAAATCTATCAAAGCACCACTTAAGGATGATTTATCATTAATCTCTCGTGCTAAAGCTACTGCACGATTTTGATCTTCAAAAGCATTGTCAATCATACCTAATGATTTATTGGCTTGTCCTTTCGAGTTATACGCATAGGCCATATACATTTTATCATCAAAATCTTCATATATTTTTATAGCCTGATTAAAATATGCTTTAGCTGATGAGGGATTATTTAATATCAGTTCAATGTCTCCTATTTGTTTTAAAACATCAGCTTTTCGTGTTAAGTGATTAATTTCTTCAAAATACTTTAAAGCAGTTAAAGCTTCGGTTAGAGCTATATTGTAATTTCCTTTTTTTATGTAAATGTTTGAAATTAGGGCATGTTGCCCTCCAATAAGCTTAAATTGAAGTTTTTTGGGTTCTGGATTGTTTAAAATTAAGTTTAAATTATCTTTTGCTAATTTGATGGCTTCATCATAGTTACCTTTAATTTTCATGATGTCAGACAAAGAATGATTTATAAAAATGACACCTCTGGTTTTTTCTAATTCAGTAAATTTTTCTTTAGCTTTCTGTAAGTAATATAATGCCGAATCATTTTTACTTCTATTACTAAAGTAATGTCCCAAATGCATATAGCCTTTTGCAATTCCTTCATCGTAATTAATTTTTTTTGATATTGATAAAACTTCATCAGCATAGGATTTAGCTTCTTCTGGTTTTGAAAACATTAATTTTTCATGTAACCAAGTTAGCGTATTTACTTTCTCAATTGAATTATCTTTTTGAGTTGAAAGTTGTTTTTTAAGACTGTCTATAAATGTTGTGTTTTGTGCATTAAGCGGATAAATAATTAAAGCAAAAAGTAATAAAAGTGAGGTTGATTTTTTCATAATTAAGTTAATTAAGCTATTACTAAGGTAATTATTAAATATATTTAAAATAGTATATGTCTATTTTTTGATTTGTGCTACGTCCATAGTGTGTCTATGTATTTTTAGCCATTAGGAAACTTAATATTGTGTTAAGTATGTGATTTTCAGTTATTTGATTTTTTATTTTTAATTACGGTTTTCAACTTGTCCATAATAGTAAAAACTACCTTGTCCATACTTTGTCCATACCAAAAATTAGTTTTCAGTTGTATTCCTATCTAGTTTTGAAGTGTTGAATCACAAAAATTAGAAATTATGAAAACAAAGCTATTAACAATCAAAAAAAGTATTTACACAACACTTTCTGTTCTTACACTATTTTCCTTCACAGGATGTAGTGAGGAAAGTGTTGATAATGGAAAGGCCTCAGGTGAAATCATACAAACTATAAACGATTTATTGGCAGGTTTATCAGAATTTAATCAACCAGAAGTTTCGGGAGTAGAACTTATAGAAGAAAGTAATCCAGAACGCGACGGACAAACTAATGAGTGTGTTGTAAAAAAATATAAAATGTCGCCTGGTTTTAGTGAAATGATTTTATTAGATCCTACCAGTGATGTTATTTATCCGGGCGCTATGCTAAAAGGCGAATCTATTCCTACTGGAGAATATATTGGTATTACTGGGGGTAGAGCCCCAATAACCTTATCTGTTTCATTAGAAAACTTAAATGGTAAGCCTTCTGCTCGTATTGAAAATCCTAATATTAATACGGTTAGAGAAGGTGTAAAAGATATGTTGCAACAAGGTGTAACAGGTTCTACAGCAGCAAAAGTTAATTTTACTACAGAAGAAGTTTATTCAGAGGAACACTTAAATATTGCTCTAGGAGCAAGCTATACCAAAGGAAAAAATAGTGTCTCAGGGTCATTTAACTTCAATAGCTCAGAAAAAAAATATAAGTATATTATCAAGTATTTGCAGGTATACTATACTATCGATTTAACAATCGAGGAGAGTGAAAACCCAGGGAAACTGTTTACAGATGTTCCCAATTTAAATTCTACAAGCCCTGTAATTGTTTCATCAGTAAAATACGGGCGTATGTTAATATATACTGTTGAGACTAACTCTAAGTTTACAGATACACAAGCAGCATTTAACGCGGCTTTTTCAGGAGGGGAAGTAAACGGACAAGGTGAGCATCAGGGCTTTTGGAACAGTTCAACTGTTAAAGCTTTGGTTGTTGGAGGTTCTTCTGGTGATGCGGCACAAGTTGTTACCGGACCAGAAGGTGTGTACAATTATATCACTGAGGGAGGTGAGTATTCAATCGATTCACCTGGTGCGCCATTAGGATATACGCTAAGGTATGTTAGAAAAGGGTTTCCAGTGGCTAACGTGGTACTGTCTAGTGAATATAATATAAGAACCTGTTATGAAGCATATCAAAGATTTTATATTGGGTTGCATGGCATTAAACCTAAAAAGCATGAAGGTGAAAACAATTTAGAGATTTACGGAGACATAGAAATTGGTATCTATCAAGGAGGAGAGGTTGTTGAGGAATTTAAAAAACACTACAACTCAGATCCGGCATTAGAGGTTGAAGAAGATCAATTTGTGGGCATTAATAATAAGTTTGCAGAAGTAGAACTCTATAAGCCGGATGTTAATAATGATTATATTAAGCTCTATGCAGAGTTTTATGAAAGTAACGGGGCTTTTGATCCGGAATATTTTGGGAAAGAAACGAGGAAGGTGTATTTAAAGGATGTAAATCAAATAATGGATATAAATAATGATGGTAATCTGGATAAAGATGATATTGATTATGAACGTATAGATTTAGAAGAATTACCAGGTAGTGAGTTTAGGGCCTATTATTATTTCTGGAGAATTTATTAATAAGTACATTATTTTTAGTCAATACAGTTGGCACCTAAAGTTGTAGATTCAACAACTTGGTGCTGGCTGTTATTTTTTTGCCTCCACCAATTCCAATTGCTCTAAACTTACGTTGGTAGTAAACAAGCCATAGTTAACTGTGGCTTTGTTTTTTTCAATTTTATCAATGCTGCCAATGGCTCGTCCATCCTCCATCCTAACGCGGTCGCCCACTTTTAAAACGGGTTTTGGTTTAGGTGTTGCTATGGCTTTTTGTTTGGCAGCCTTTTTCTTTTTTCTAATAACAGCCACTTTTTTATCGGCCTCTTTTTTTACTTGCGTTTCTTTTGCTTTAATTGCTTTTTTCGCTTTCGCGGAAACTTTTTTACGTTTGGAATTCTCAATTTGAACCAGCTTAAAAAGCTCGTCCATTAAAGGTTTCTTTTTCTTGTTTTCAAAATACTTTTCGGCAATATCGTTTAGTTTTTGCCCCAGATAAATTAACCGTTGATTGCTGTCGTACAACTCTTGATAGCTTTCTAGTTTCTTCTGGATTTTCGCATTGATTTCTTCTAATTTATCGGCTTCTTCAAGCTTTTTCTTTTCATTTAATTTTAAAGATTGTCCTGTTTTTTCTAATCGCGAGCGTTCTTTTTGAAGCTTTGCAATGGTGGCATCAAAACGGACTTTACTGCGCTCAATCTTCTTTTTTGCACGATTGATTAAACTGTACGGAATCCCATTTTTCTGAGCCACCTCGAAGGTAAAACTGCTTCCGGCTTGACCGATAACAAGTTTAAAAAGCGGCTCCAATGTGCGTTCATCAAACAGCATATTGGCATTGAGCATGTGCGGCAATTCGTTGGCCAATATTTTTAAGTTGGAATAATGGGTTGTAATAATGCCGAAAGCCTCACGGTGATAAAATTCCTCTAAAAAAGTTTCGGCCAATGCGCCGCCCAATTCGGGGTCGCTGCCCGTGCCAAATTCATCGATTAAAAAAAGTGTGTTTTTATTGCACTTCTTTAAAAAATAATTCATTTGTTTCAGGCGATAGCTGTAGGTGCTTAAATGGTTTTCAATAGACTGGTTATCGCCAATATCACTTAAAACCCTATCGAACAAGCATGCTTTGCTGCGTTCGTGTACCGGAATAAGCATACCACTTTGCAGCATAACTTGCAGTAAACCAACCGTTTTTAGGGTGATGCTTTTTCCGCCGGCATTGGGGCCGGAAATGACTATAATCCTGCTGTCTTGGTTGAGTTTAATGGTCTGCGGAAATGTGGTTTCCTTCTTTTCTAAATTATTCAAATAGAGGAGCGGATGATAGGCATCGCGCAAAAACATGCTTCGGTCTTCTGTGATTTCAGGAAGGATGCCGTTCATGGATTTGGCGTATTTCGCTTTCGCGGAAATCACATCAATATCGATTAAAAAAGCTTGATACTGTTCTAATAAAGGTGTAAACGGACGTATAAAATTAGTCACCTCTTTTAAAATGCGTATTACTTCTTCGTGCTCTTCGTATTCTAAATTATTAAGCTCGCGCGAATGTTGCAGCGTGGTTTCGGGCTCAATATATACAATGCTTCCAGTTTTACTACCGCCCATAATGGCACCCTTAACTTTACGTCTGTACATCGCTTTTACGGCCAACACACGTTTGTTATCCACTACCGATTCCCGAATATCATCTAAATATTCAAGGTTGTGATAGGTGTTTAAAGCTGTTGAAAAACTGGCGTTTATTTTACCTTTTATTTTATTAATGGCTTGTCGTAAATCGAAAAGTAGCGTTGAAGCATTGTCTTTTATATCGCCAAAACGGTCAACAATTTCATCTACTTTTTCAATAATAACTTTGGTGACTTCTATATCCGAAGCGTATTCGTTTAATGCCGGATAGTATTCCTCAAATTTTTTTAAATAGCGAACAATATCGTTTACGGTTAATGAAATCGATACAATTTTCTTTAAACTATGTACTTCAAGATAAGTGTTTTCAATGCGTAACAGCTTGATTTCTTTCGCAATCGTATCAAAACCGTGGTTAGGAATGCGGTTATCGTTGTAAAAAGAAGACAAATACTCGTTGGTTAACTGTAAGGCAACTTGCAGCTCTTCCTTTTTCTTAAACGGCGAAATTTTAAGTGCTTCATCGTTACCCACAGGTGTTATACAATGCTCGCTAACCTGTTGTAATACGGTATAGAACTCTAAGTCCTGTAATGTTTTTTCGTGAATGTGTATCATTCTTTTTTTTATAAAAGGCTAGCAAATTTAAGGAATCTCTTTGAGATGATTTGTGCTGTAAATTCTTCTTAATAAATAGTTAATTAACAGTT
This sequence comes from Hwangdonia lutea, assembly GCF_032814565.1. GTDB lineage: Bacteria > Bacteroidota > Bacteroidia > Flavobacteriales > Flavobacteriaceae > Hwangdonia > Hwangdonia lutea. The sequence goes on along the minus strand of NZ_CP136521.1, from coordinate 130,353 downwards.
GGTTGCGTTTCTTTAACAAAATGCTAACACCAACGGTTTTAATTTGTCTCTACCTTGAGATACAAACTAAAGACAATCAAAAATGAAAAACAACAAACTTACCACATTTTGTATGCTTCTGGTGCTAACTTTTAGTTTCAGTGCATTTGCCCAATTAAACACACCGCGAGGTAGCCAACAAGCTACGGTTTCGCAACGTGTAGGTGTTTCAGATGTTTCAATAACCTATTCAAGGCCAAGTGTAAATGGTCGGGAAATTTGGGGGAAATTAGTGCCTTATGGCATGAATAACCTTGGCTTTGGAACGGCTACCGAAGCGCCATGGCGGGCTGGAGCCAACGAAAATACAACCATTACGTTTTCGCATAATGCCAAAGTTGAAGGTAAACCCATAAAAGCCGGGACTTACGGTTTGCATTTTGAAGTGAATGCAGACAATACGGCAACACTTATTTTATCGCACGATGCAGAGGCTTGGGGTAGTTTTTTCTACGATAAAAGCAACGATGCTCTACGAGCTGATATTAAAACGCTTACAGTGCCACACCACGAATTATTGACTTTTGAGTTTAACAACGTTGATGCAAATACCGCAACGGCTACTTTGGCTTGGGAGAAAAAAGGATTTCCCATTAATGTTTCATTTGATGTTACAGAAATCGTGTTGAACGATTTTAGAACTAAATTTAAAGGGCAAGACGGATTTCAACGCCAGAATTGGGAGCAAGCGGCGCGTTACGCACTAAACAACGGGGGCGACCTTAATGAGGCTTTAAGTTGGGTTGACGCTGCTATTGCGGGACAATTCTTTAGTCAAAAAACGTTTAATAATGTAGCGCTAAAAGGACAGATACTTTATAAGTTAGGAAAAACTGAAGAATATGCTGCACTAACGGATGAAGCTGCGGCCATGGCGAACACCAATCAATTAAATAATTTGGGCTATCAAATGATTGCTGTTAAAGATTTTGACCGGGCCTTAAAATACTTTAAACAAAATATAGCCAATAACCCCACCAATGCGAATTGTTACGACAGCTTGGGTGAATGTTATAAAATTATGGGAGATAAAAAAAATGCTATTAAAAATTTAAAAAAGTCGTTGTCGCTCAATCCGCCAGCGAATGTCAAGGCCAATTCAGAAAAACTGTTAAAAGAGTTGGGCGCCATGTAAAAAAATCATCAATCAAATCATCATTCATCAATCAAACTACAATCAGTTCTTAAGGCTCAATCCACCCGATTGGGCTTTTTAACTGATATAATTCCAAATATTCTTGTATTTGCCCAATTGTTTATAAGTATTTAACAGAACCGAGTTTTCGGGTTTTGATAAAGTCTGGTCGTTTTGAAGCACTTTTTTGGCATAAAACCTAGCACTTTGTAAAATGTCGTTGTCCTTAATAATATCGGCAATTTTTAAATTTAAAACGCCGCTTTGCTGAGTGCCCATAATATCTCCCGGACCGCGTAAACGCAAATCGACTTCGGCAATCTCGAAACCGTCATTGGTTTTAACCATGGTTTCCATGCGCGTTTTGCTATCGCTGCTCAGTTTGTGCCCAGTCATTAAAATACAGTAGCTTTGTTCTGCACCGCGCCCCACACGACCGCGTAGTTGATGCAGTTGCGACAATCCAAAACGTTCTGCGCTCTCAATAATCATTACCGAGGCGTTGGGCACGTTTACACCAACCTCGATAACTGTTGTGGCGACCATAATTTGGGTTTCGCCTTTTATAAACCGTTGCATTTCGTATTCTTTATCGGCAGGTTTCATTTTGCCGTGAACAATGGATATTTGATATTTTGGCATAGGGAAATCTCTGGAAATACTTTCGTAACCATCCATCAAATCTTTATAATCCAGGGCAGAACTTTCCTGAATTAACGGATAAACAATATAAATCTGTCTGCCCTTATCGATTTCATCACGGATAAACCTAAATACATTCAGTCGATTTTTATCGTAGCGGTGAACCGTTTTTACAGGCTTTCGTCCGGGCGGTAATTCATCAATAACAGAAATGTCCAAATCGCCATAAAGCGACATGGCCAAGGTGCGCGGAATTGGTGTGGCAGTCATTACTAAAATATGTGGAGGAGACGTGTTTTTTTTCCACAATTTTGATCTTTGAGCTACTCCAAAACGATGTTGTTCATCGATAATGGCGAGTCCCAAATTCTTAAATTTTACCTTATCTTCAAGTAGGGCATGGGTGCCGATAAGTATTTGTAATTCGCCATTTTCTAATGAATCATGAATTTTTTTTCTATCTGAAGTTTTAGTTGAGCCTGTTAATAGTTTAATACTGATATTTAGGCTTTTACATTGCTCAACTAAACCGTTATAGTGTTGGACTGACAAAATTTCAGTCGGCGCCATTAAGCAGGCTTGAAAACCGTTGTCAAGTGCTATTAACATTGACATGAGCGCAACTATGGTCTTGCCAGAACCCACATCGCCTTGTAATAACCTATTCATTTGTGCATTGCTACCTAAATCGACACGAATTTCTTTTAAAACACGTTTTTGTGCATTGGTTAATTGGAAGGGTAAATGGGTTGAAAAAAAAGTGTTGAAATAATCGCCCACTTTTTCAAAAGGAAAGCCTTTTATTTTTGATTTGTGGATGAGGTTTTTCAGAATCAATTGCAATTGAATATAAAATAATTCCTCAAATTTTAATCGATATTGCGCCTTGGAAAGCAGGTTTTGGTTCTTCGGAAAATGCACATTAAAAAGCGCATCTTTTTTCGAAATTAATTTTAATTCAGAGCATATATTTTCCGACAAGGTTTCAGTAAACTTTCCGCCAGTTTCAATAAATAATTGTTGCATGATTTTGCTCATCACGCGATTACTAATTCCTTTATTTGTTAATTTTTCGGTGGATGGATAAATGGCCTGCATTCCCGAGCTGAGGTTTTTTTGGTGGTCTTCCAATAACTCCAAATCGGGATGAGCCATGTTAAATTTACCGGAAAACCAATTCGTTTTACCAAAAGCGACGTAGGGTTTGTTCGGTTTCAGGCTGTCCCGAATCCACTTGTGGCCTCTAAACCAAACCAATTCCATGGTGCCCGTATCGTCTTGAAAAGTCGCCACCAACCGTTTTCCTCGTTTCTGGGCCACTTCTTTAAAACCGGTTATTTTGCCAATAATCTGTACATCGGCATTATTACGTTGCAATTGGTTTATTTTGTAATACTGCGTGCGGTCTATGTATCTATTTGGGAATAAGTTGATTAAGTCTTGATACGTGTGAATGCCCAACTCCTTGCGCAATAAATCGGCACGATTGGGGCCAACGCCTTTTAAATAATCTATAGGAGTTTGAAGCTTTGCACTCATAAAAGCGAATTTAGTGTATTTCAATTAAGTTTAAAAGTGCTATTTTGGTCTCATACTTGATGTGGTTTATATATGAAAGCCCATAATGGGCATTTGGCAAGCAATGATTAATAACCACCTAAATAATTAAATTACTGAAAAATAGGTTTTTGAAAAATTTAACTATATGAAATTGGCACTTCTATTTTTATTTTTTATTGGTTTTTTTGGGTTTTCTCAACAAACAGAATATGTTGATTTTAAAACCGCTAAAGCAGAAATTACTTTTGGAGATTTAACAAAAAAAGAAGTTGAAGGACTTGTGACTTATGAATTTGAAATTTTAAAAGACGTCGATTCTATTTTTATTGATGCTAGAAATTTCAAGGAAATAAAATATATACTAGATCGTCAATTTGAAGATAGTTTATATAACGGAAATCAGCTTATTGTAAAGCATCCATTTAAAGCGAATACTAAGCATAAAGTTAATATTGTTTGGAAAGCCACACCCAAAAAAGCCATGTATTTTATTGACTGGGATACCTCGACTACGTTCAGTGTGACAAATAGAAATAAACAGGTGTGGACGCAAGGACAAGGAAAATACACGAGTAATTGGCTGCCAAGTGTTGACGATATGAATGAAAAGATTGAATTCGATATATCTATCACTTTTCAAAATGATTATCAGGTAATTTCTAATGGGAAATTAACAAATAAACAAATCAACGCATCAACAACAACATGGCACTACGATATGAAAAAACCAATGTCCAGCTACTTAGTCGCTTTAGCCATTGGTAAATATGATAAAAAGGTAGAATATTCAAAAAGCGGTGTGTCTTTAGAAATGTATTATTACACTGAAGATTCTCTGAAATTTGAACCCACGTATCGTTACACCAAAAAAATGTTCGATTTTTTAGAGGAAGGAATCGGTGTGCCGTATCCTTGGCAAAACTATAAACAAGTGCCCGTAAAAGATTTTTTGTATGCCGGAATGGAAAACACAGGAACCACCATTTTTGCAGATTCTTTTGTGATTGATTCTATTGGGTTTGTCGATAAAAACTATGTAAACGTCAATGCGCACGAGTTGGCGCACCAATGGTTTGGCAATTTGGTTACGGCAAAATCTGGCACGCACCATTGGCTTCAAGAAGGGTTTGCAACCTATTACGCTTTGTTGGCGGAACGCGATATTTTTGGTGACGATTATTACTATTGGAGATTGTACGAATACGCCCAAGAATTATTGGAACAGGACAAGCGAGGCGAGAGTACATCGCTGTTAAACCCAAAATCGAGTAGCACGACCTTTTATAAAAAAGGCGCTTGGGTTTTGCATATTTTAAGGGAGCGCATAGGCGATAAGGCTTTTAAAAAAGGGGTTAAAAACTATTTGAAAAAGTATAAGTTTAAGAATGTGGAAACCAATGATTTTATAGGTGAAGCTGAAAAGGCCAGTGGAGAAGATTTGAGTGAGTTTGTTGACTTTTGGTTAAAAAGTAGCAATCTTAATTATGATGAAATTGAGAAAAGATTTTTTGCTAATATCATTTTAGCTAATTTAACACATAGTGGCTATCCAGTACCTTTTGACAGATATTATCCAATCGACTGTGGTGGTTACCCCGAAGCTTGCAAAACAATTTTAATGGTTTCAAAAGATGAGTTTTTAAACCAGAAAATAGTAGAACAATTAGGAGGTAAAATCTCAAAATCTACATTTTTAAATAAGGGTGTGAAAGTCCGTCAAGCTATAGCTAGTACGATGCGTGAAATTCCTTTTGAATTAAAAAAAGACTACGAATCGCTTTTAAATGATAAATCTTATATCACCATAGAAATAGCACTATTCAATTTATGGAATAATTTTCCAAAAGACAGAAATAAATACCTCAATAAAACCAAAGGAATTATTGGTTTTAATGATAAAAATGTGAGAACGCTTTGGCTGACATTGGCTTTAATTACCGATGGTTATGAGCCCGAAAACAGTCAGCAATACTTTAATGAGTTGTTGGGTTATACAAGTCCTAAATACGGTTTTGAAGTCAGAATGAATGCATTTCGCTATTTAGCATGGGTTCAATCCTGCGGCGAAGTTTGTCAAGAACATTTAAAACAAGCAACCAAACATCACAATTGGCAATTTTCAAAGTTTGCAAAAACATTGTTGGAAAATATGGCCATTAAAAATTAAATTAAAATAAGGTTCAGATACTGCGAATCATTTCTTTTTGAGTCTAATAGAGCACAGTCGAAGTGTGACTACCCGTTCAATTTGATCTTATTCCGATTTAGTTTCAATCTAACAAAGCCTCGCACTGCGTCCAGAATGAAACGTCTTATTACAGAAATTACTTTATCCTTGTTATATTTACATTAAAAATTCTAAATGAGAGCATTGGTCATTTCAGGTGGTGGTAGTAAAGGCGCATTTGCAGGTGGCGTTGCTCAATATTTAATTGAAGATTTAAAACGACAGTATCAATTGTTTATTGGCACTTCAACCGGGAGTTTGCTGGTTTCTCATTTGGCACTCAGTAAAATAGATAAAATAAAACGGGTTTACACCAATGTATCAAACGATAGTATTTTTAATGTTTGTCCTTTTGTTATCAAGAAAAAACACGGCGTCCAAAACATTGGAATTAAGCATTTAAGCGTGGTTTTAAATTTTATTAGAGGAAGCAAAACCTTTGGGGAAAGCTATAATTTAAGAGAGTTGATTAAGGAAACTTTGACCAAAAATGAGTTTTTGGAATTAAAAAATTCGGGTTTGGACATTGTGGTCACGGTTTCTAATTTATCGCTTAATCAGGTCGAATACAAAGCTTTAAAAGAATTTGATTACTTAGAGTTTATAGATTGGATTTGGGTATCTTGCAATTACACCCCATTTATGAGCTTATACAAAATAAATGGCTGCGAATATGCCGATGGCGGTATGGGAAATATGGTGCCTATTGAAGAAGCTATTCGTCGCGGTGCAAAAGAAGTTGATGCCATTATTTTACAAACAGAAACTACGCTATTAAATAGAATGCCCTCCAAAAACCCTTTTTCTTTAATTACAAATATGTTTGGATTTATGCTCGATCGCATTGAGTCGCAAAATATAAAAATTGGTAAGTTTGTTGCATCACATAATAATGCGATAATAAATTTTTATTATGCACCAACGGTTTTAACAACAAATTCGTTGATATTTGATAAAGAAAAAATGACGGAATGGTGGCAAGATGGTTATAATTTCGCCAAATTTAAAAATGAAGAACTCAGTCAATTAGAAAGCTAAATATGAAGGCATTAGTTATTTCGGGAGGAGGCAGTAAGGGCGCTTACGCAGGCGGTGTTGCCGAATATTTAATTAAGGAAGAAGGTAGGGAATACGATATGTTTTTAGGCACATCTACCGGTAGCTTATTAATTCCGCACCTAGCGGTTGGCAAGATTGATAAAATTCACCAGGTATTCACCAATGTGCATCAAAGCAATATTTTTAGTGTAAATCCATTTGTACTTCGAAAAAAGGGAGACAGGGAATTTGTGTCAATAGACTTTATAAATTCACTTTGGCAGTTTATTAAGATGAAACGGACTTTTGGAGAAAGCAAAGCGTTGCGACGCTATTTGAAAAAGCATTTTACTTACGACGAATTTAAATTGATACGGGAAACCAAAGACGATGTGGTGGTTACCGTGTCTAATCTTTCTAAAAACCGGGTGGAATATAAATCGATAAAAGATTTTAATTATGAGGAGTTTTGTGATTGGATATGGATTTCGTGCAATTACATTCCATTTATGTCTTTGGTAAAAAAGAACGGATTTGAATATGCCGATGGGGCTTTTGGTTGCGTGGTGCCCATTCGTGAAGCTATTTTAAGAGGCGCTACCGAGATTGATGCCATTATCTTAGAATCCGAAAGTATGGCATACAATAAAGTGCTTGGTAAAAACCCGTTTTCATTAATGTTGAATTTATTTGGACATCTGTTGGATCAGGTGGAACGCAGCGATATCCTGATAGGAAAGCTGGCAGCAAAAAATAAAGACGTAAAGCTTAATTTATATTATACACCATCAAAGCTTACCGAAAACTCTTTGATTTTCAACAAAAAATTAATGAGGTCTTGGTGGCAGCAAGGGTATTTTTATGCCAAGCAAAAAGCAGAGGAAGCGCGCTCTAACGAGTTGCGTATGCAAGATAGCTTACCATAAATCTGAAACCTCTTCTTTAATAAAAGACAAAGCTGCATCGCTTGGTGCGCGACGCTCCATCATTTCGGTTAACACAACTTCCCTAAGTTTGTTGGCGGAATCGGTTTTTTCAAGCAAACTCGCTTTTCGTATCAATTGAATCGTAGCATTTTTTGCAGCCGAAACAATATTCCAGCATTTCTCGCTTACGTAAATTTGTTGTGCTATGTTGTGTTCCATTTCTTGCTCAATGTTTTGTATAAGTAATTGTTCGTAATCATCTTTGTTAGAGGATATTGGAGGTACTCTTACCATGAGCTTATTGGGCGATATTCGTTCTAAAAACAAAGCGAGTCTTTCATAGGCTTGTAGGCGTAAAGGCATTGCAGATACCTGCAAATCTTTTTTCAATAAAAAGCGTCTGCGGCCATCTTCGTTTTTAGTGTGTTCTTTAAAAAAATAATAGGCAATAAGTCCGACGATTAACGATGGAATAGCGAATAAAAACAAGTCAATAATGCGTTCTGCGTCCATAAAAAATTGAGTGGTTTTTTGTGTTCGGTTAATTATTTAAAAAATCAAAGGTAATATTTGTTAATGTTTTTACACCCAAAAGTAAGCCACTTTCATCAATTTTAAAATCGGGTGTATGGTGTGGAAATGCCTCTTCGTTTCCGGGTGTCATGCCTCCTAAAAAGAAATAAAAACCGGGAACAATTTCTTGGTAATACGAAAAATCCTCGCCGCCAGTTGTTGCTTTTCGTAAACGTACATTTTCTGTGCCGGCAACTCTTTGCAGTGTGGGCAACATTCTATCAACCAAATCGGCATCGTTATAAGTAATGGCTGTAAAATTCTGAAAATCGATAGTAGCCTCGCCACCATAGGCTTTGGCTAAAGTGGTTACCATTTCGGTCATGCGTTTTTCAATGTGTTCTCTCATTTTTGGTTCTAAAGTTCGCACAGTTCCAATGAGTTCTGCTGTTTCAGGGATAATATTAAAACGTGTTCCTGCCGTAATTTTTCCAACGGTAATTACAGCGGCTTCATCCACCAGTTTTGCTTCCCGACTGATAATGGTTTGCAGGCCATCAATAATTTTTGCCGAAATCAGTATCGGGTCAACACCTTGCCACGGCCGGCCACCATGAGTCTGTTTGCCTTTTACGTTAATCACAAACCGCTCAACCGATGCCATAATGCCGCCTTTTTTATAATGAATGGTACCGACCTCATAATTCGAGCGAATGTGCAACCCAAAAATAGCATCTACTTTGGGGTTTTCTAAAACACCCTCTTTAATCATCAGTTTTGCACCGCCTTCTTCACCTGGTGGCGGACCTTCTTCGGCGGGTTGAAAAATAAATTTTACCGTGCCGTTAATTTTATCTTTGTTTTTTGAAAGTATTTCGGCAACACCCATTAAAATGGCGGTGTGCGTATCGTGGCCGCAAGCATGCATCACACCGGTTTCGGTATTTAAAAACGTGGTTTTTACTTCAGATTTAAAGGGTAAATCGTTTCTTTCGGTAACGGGCAGCGCATCAATATCGGCTCGTAGGGCTATGACTTTTCCAGGTTTGTTTCCTTTTAAAATGGCTACAACACCGGTATATGCTACACCGGTTTTTACCTCTAAACCTAAACCTTTTAAATGGGTTGCAATGGTTTCTGCAGTTTTAAATTCCCTGTTTGAAAGTTCAGGATTTTCATGGAAATGCCTGCGCCATTCAATCACTTTGGCTTCAATATCTATAAATTGTTGTTCTAAATTAGTTTGACCGAAAGATTTAAAAATCCCAAAGAAAATAGATATTACAAAAAGATATTTCATATTTAAAAGCTGTCGCAATTTTAAAATTCAAGCCTAAAGATATTCAAAAATTAATTAAAGCCGATATATGTATTAATTGTTTATAATTATTGATAATTCGGCTTCGATAAAAGCTTAACAATGGTTAATTTCACAGCTTAAAATGAAAATGAATTGGAGAAGTATTTAAGTCAGTTAAACGACGCACAATTAGAGCCCACCATCCAAATTGAAGGCCCCATGATAGTAATCGCTGGTGCGGGTTCTGGCAAAACGCGTGTGCTCACGTATCGCATTGCTTATATGATGAGTAAAGGGATTGACCCTTTTAATATTTTGTCGTTGACCTTTACCAATAAAGCGGCGCGAGAAATGAAAGAGCGTATCGCTACCATTGTTGGTGCTAGTGAAGCGAAGAATTTGTGGATGGGCACCTTTCACTCGGTATTTGCCAAAATATTGAGAATTGAAGCCGATAGATTGGGCTACCCAAGCAATTTCACGATTTACGACACACAGGATTCCGATAGGTTGATAGCTTCGATTATCAAGGAAATGAGCCTTGATAAAGATATTTATAAATACAAACAGGTGCGCTCACGAATTTCGTCGTATAAAAATAGTTTGATTACGGTGCGTGCTTATTTTCAAAATCCAGAATTAAAAGAAGCCGATGCTATGGCGCGTCGTCCACGAATGGGCGATATTTATAAAGAATACGTAGAGCGTTGTTTTAAAGCCGGCGCGATGGATTTTGATGATTTACTCCTGAAAACCAACGAGCTTTTAACGCGTTTCCCTGAAGTTCTGGCAAAATATCAAAACCGATTTAAGTATATTTTGGTGGATGAGTACCAAGATACCAACCACTCGCAGTATTTAATCGTGCGTGCCTTGTCGGATAAGTTTCAAAATATATGTGTGGTTGGTGATGATGCCCAAAGTATTTATGCCTTCCGTGGCGCGAATATTAATAATATTTTGAACTTTCAAAAGGATTACGATGATGTAAAAGTCTTTCGACTGGAACAAAATTACCGCTCAACAAAAAACATTGTCAATGCTGCAAATTCCATTATCGATAAAAACCAAACCAAGCTAGAGAAAATAGTTTGGACGGCTAATGATGAAGGGGATAAAATAAAAGTGCACCGCTTGTTAACCGATGGTGATGAAGGGCGTTATGTGGCCAGTACCATTTTTGAAACCAAAATGAATCACCAATTAAAAAACAGTGATTTTGCTATTTTATACCGTACCAACGCGCAGTCAAGAGCCATTGAAGATGCCTTGCGAAAGCGCGATATTAAATATAGAATTTATGGCGGATTGTCATTTTATCAACGCAAGGAAATAAAAGATGTGCTCTCGTATTTGCGACTCATTATTAATCCAGCGGATGAAGAGGCTTTAAAGCGGGTTATTAATTTTCCACCGCGCGGTATTGGGCAAACCACGATGGACAAGCTTATTGTTTCGGCAAATGGCTATAACCGAACCATTTTTGAGGTGATGAAAAACATCGATAAAACTGATGTAAAAGTGAATTCGGGCACCAAAATAAAATTGCAGAATTTTGTAACGCTTATTGAAAGTTATCAGGTTTTAAACCAAACCGCCGATGTTTTTGAATTGGCCGAACACGTTACCAGAACCAGTGGTTTAATAAGGGAATTCAATAAAGACGGGACGCCCGAAGGTGTTACCCGAATGGAAAATATCGAGGAGCTTTTAAACGGTATGAAGGATTTTGTTGAAGGCCAAAAAGAAATTGCCGATACCACGGGGAATTTAGCGGAGTTTTTAGAAGATGTTGCTTTGGCAACCGATTTGGATGCCGATAAAGGTGATGCCGACCACGTGGCGCTCATGACGATACATTTGGCAAAAGGTTTGGAGTTTCCGTATGTGTTTATTGTGGGCTTAGAGGAAGATCTGTTCCCGAGTGCGATGAGCATGAACACCCGTAGCGAACTCGAAGAGGAGCGGCGCCTGTTTTATGTGGCGTTAACACGAGCTGAAAAACAAGCGTATTTAACTTATGCCTTATCGCGTTACCGTTGGGGGAAATTGATTGATTCTGAACCCAGTCGTTTTATTGAAGAAATAGACGAGCAGTATTTGGATATTGTAACGCCCATTGAAGAACGCCGATTTAACCCCATGCTCGATGCCGATATTTTTGGCGATGTTGAAGACTCCAAAGTCAGCCCCAATAAAATTAGATACAAACCCGCAAAAAAGGCGGTATTAAAAAAAGGAAGTACAAAAAGGTCCCAAGAAAAATTCCAGGTAACAACGCCTAAAAACTTAAAGCCTGTTGCAAAAACAGACGGAAACACCAATCTATTTGACAGTAAATTGGTGGTTGGTAATATTGTAAAGCACATCAGGTTTGGGACAGGAGAAGTTATGAAAATAGAAGGCAAAGGCGCCGATATAAAAGCCGAAATTAATTTTCAGCACGGTGGCGTTAAAAAATTATTGTTGCGTTTTGCTAAGTTGGAAGTTGTGGGTTAGAACGTGCGATGGGTTAGCGAGAATTGTAGCTATGAATTGTTAGTATTAATTTTTTCCAAATCCTTTTATTTCAGTCCTATGGTTAGTTTTTAAATTTTCCTCAAATGTCCTTTTTTCCTTCTCTTCTAAAAGTCCTCTTTCGTTAAGGAATAAATATAACTTTCGCTGGTCAGTATTTTCATCTCCGAAATATTTGTCCATGATGCTTTGTTTAGCCTCGCTTTTTAAGTTTTTTAAAAAAGCCGAAAACTTTTTTTTGGTCGGAAGTCCGTTATACATAACGATATGAACTCCTCTGTCAGTTGGAATATAAATATTGTCCGTTCTCAAAATGAAAGTAAGTCCGACAAAAACTAGTGATAGAACGGAAAAAACAACAATCGTTGTCGAATCAAACGCTTTATTGTCACTTGGAATTAAACTCAAAAATAAAGCTATAATACTTAATATTGAAAGTATAATAAAGGCAAGATTGTATTTCTTGTATTTAGTAGCTTTTTTGAAGTTTAACTCCTCGAACTCAAAGAAAGTATTTTGAGAATTAAATTTTTCTCTTAATGACCATTCCACTCCACTGTCTCTTATTAGGAACTTATTTGAATTGAATAATTTTCTTTGTTTTAATTCCATTTCTCAAATTAATGCTAACTTCGGTATAATAATGCTCCTAAAATAACACTATTAATTTAACAATTGTAAAACAATCATCACTTAATCATACAAACCGAATTAACATGCCCATTACCATCGTATTCTTTTACGGCATTATTGGGGTCTAAAACCCATTTGCCGTCCACAATAAACTTATAATGGTGCTTTCCTCCTGAAAGTGGTAATACGTATTTCCAGCCGTAATCTTTTTTCTCCATAACTAATTCGTGTTCGTTCCAGTTGTTAAAAGAGCCCGAAAGCACGACTTTTTTGGCATCGGTAAAGCCTCTTAGTTTAAAGGCGGTATATTCTTTTATATCGATTAGTGAATTGTATTCACTGTATTCATTCCGCACCTTATGAATATTATTGGGGTCTTCCATCCAATGGCCATCCACAATAAAACGGTATTCGTAAACGCCGGGTTTTATTTTTAGGGTGAGTTCCCAACCGTCGTCAACCTTGTTCATTTTAAACAAATTTTCGTTCCATTTATTAAACGAACCGGCCACTATAACTTTTTTGGCGTCTTTAAATCCTTTTAGTTTAAAGTGCGCATTTCCTTTTTCGTTGGGGTGCGCCACATACATTTTTAGGTTGTAAACCCCGTGCAATCGCTGACCATCTTTTACGGCTTTGGAAATATTCCCATATTTTTTCGAAGGTTCTGCCCAATAGGCATTGTTGATGACGAATTTGAATTCCCACGAAAATTCATCGGTGAAATCGTGAATGCTTTTTCTCAGTTCGTAGCGGTCGTTATCCACTTTGGTCATGTACCATTTGTTTTTAGACCAATTGTTGAATTCTCCGGAAACCACCACATTTTCAATGTCCAAATCATCAAAATCACGCTTATCGCCACCAAAATCGTGAGTCGCTTTTTGGTAATCATTTTTATCAAAAGAAAACACAATGGTATCGCCCTCAATTCTGTAGCCTTTAAGGCTATCTTTTTGAGCGTAAGTGTTTAAGCTTATAAAAGCAAAAACTAAAATAGCGATATGTGTTATTAATTGTTTCACTGGGTTTTTAATGGGAAATCTACAAAATATAATTTTTCTTTATGATAGTTAATGATGGTTCTTTTTTGTGCAAAAAATTCATAACCAAAAATACCATCTAAATCGGTGCCAAAAGCGTCATTCATTTTATTTAAGTTGGTTAAAACCGTTAACATAGGCCCAAAATAAATAGTTTCCTTTAATTTAACACGATGCAATTTTCCTGCCATAACCTCAATGTTTTTATTGCTCGCGCCAATTAACGTCAATCGCTTTTTGGGGATAAAATATTTTAGCACTTTTTTATTAACGCTTTTACTTATTTGATTAAATTCCGCCGCGGTATCCAATCCAAATTTTAGTTTTTGATCATTAATTGTGCTGTTTAAAACAATGGTGTGCTTTTTTAGTTTGAAATTTACGCTATCCACAATTTTTTCCAAATACAAGTGTTTGTCTAACTTGTTTCCTTTGGCATCTACTTTTGTTAGCGTGATTTGGTTTAAGTGCATATCGACAAAAATTTCGTAATCTTTTAAAATGTTGTAACCAATAATACCCAACAGTTTAATTTTTTTGCTGTGCTCGATATGCGATAAATCGATAACATCGGAACTTTTGTTTTCCAATCTAAAGTTTTGCAATACAAACTCTTTAACTTGTTTTTCGTAAGAGTAATCGATGGCTTCCAAAACACCGGAAGCTTCTTTGTATTTTCGGTTATTGGCGTACATATTCGGGAAATGGCCACTGTTTAATATTAAGGTTTCAGAGCCTGTATCGATAATAAAATTGCCTTTTTTGTTTAATAATTCAGCTTCAACGACAATTAAATGATCGACGAGTTTAAAGGGAATTCTAGTGGTGTATTCATTTAAAATTTCAGCTTTAGGAAAGAGAATAGATTTTTTGATGCCATGAGTTGCAAAAACCACATGGCTGTTAAAAGTAAAAATCAATATAAAGGAAAGAAGCCTTAGCATATTATTAAGACTAATATAATACCGAAATGTTACAATTTTTACTCGATAATCGAGATTAAAATATTCCGGAGTTTGTTCTAAATCTATTGGTTTTTACCACTAAAGCTCGTGAACTGGCTTCAAGGTAGGTTGTTTACAAGTGGTTAATTATAAAAGCTTTAAGTTTCACCCAAGTGTCTATCAATTCTAAACCAACCCAACCATGTCCCGCATTTGGGTATAAAGTAAACTCGTGCGTAACGCCCAAGCTTTGTAACTGATCGCGCATATCGGTACCCTGCGTTGTTGGAATTAATGGGTCTTGTCCGCCATAAAACAAAATAGTTGGCGGCGATAGAACAGTCGCTTGGTGGTACGGACTGGCTTCTTCTAAAAAATCCGTTGATGCATTTTCGCCATACAAATCCAACAATTCCTGTAAATCTGGATTTGTATTATTTAAATATGCGGGGTCTGTTAAGTTTGTAGGCCCTACGATGCTGCATACCATATTTACACTATTATTGGCATCAAAAGCGTAACTCCAAAGTAAGGATAAATGCGCACCTGCACTCGTGCCAATAAATCCGATAGTTTCAGAAATGGTGTAATTTACTTTATTATCTTTTAAATGATTGATGATGGTTGTAATATCATCCATTTGCATGGGATAAGGCGCGTTGTTTTCATCTGCCAATCGGTAATTGATATTTACAATAGCTAGGTTGGGTAAATCCTGACGCAGTAAATCTTTTATAGGATTCATGTCAGCTTTATCACCGGCAGACCAACCGCCACCGTGTACCAAAACCATCACTTTGGTATTCGCCGTTCTGTTGGCGGGCAGATACAAATCGAATTTTTGATCGGCATCTTCACCGTAAGAAATATTTAATTCCTCATAATATTTGGAAGGGTCTAAACTTGCAATGGGGTCTTCGGTGGCTGTCTCGTTTGAACAGCTCAAAGCAACAAGTGTTATAAATAGAATTAAGAAAGTAGATTTAAGTGCCTTCATTATAAAAATAATATTTATTTTGTAAACGCAATTACAAGATAGTTATTATGGCTGAGTTTATAAGAATATATGAAGAAAATCCCAATCCGAAAGCGATTGAAAAAGTGGTAGCTGTTTTAAAACGCGGCGGCCTAATAATTTATCCCACCGATACCGTGTACGGTTTAGGCTGCGATATTACCAATATAAAAGCTTTGGAACGGGTTGCGAGAATTAAACAAGTAAAACTTGAAAAAGCAAACTTTTCGTTTGTTTGCCACGATTTAAGCAACTTAAGCGATTATGTAAAACAAATAGATACAACAACTTTTAAAATTTTAAAACGTGCGCTTCCGGGGCCATATACCTTTGTGCTTCCCGGAGGAAAATCACTTCCAAATCCTTTTAAAAAGCGCAAAACAGTGGGTATTCGTGTGCCTAATAACAACATTGCTTTAGATATTGTTAAACGATTGGGCAACCCCATTATATCGACCTCTATTCACGATGAGGACGAAGTTTTGGAATACACCACCGATCCTGAATTAATATTGGAAAAATGGAGTAACTTAGTCGATTTGGTAATTGATGGCGGTTATGGCGATAATGAAGCTTCAACGGTTATAGACTTATCTGAAGACGAACCTATAATTCTTCGTGAAGGTAAAGGCAGTTTGGAGATTTTTTAAACGTCTTTTAAAATCAGGATTATCAAACAAAAAACATATTTTTACACCCTTTAACTAAACAACGCTTTATGAATTTAGCAGAAATAAGCAGCGACATTCCTTTATTTTCAAACGACACTATTATTTTTGGTGTTTTAGCCGTAACCCTGGCACTCATCTTTTATTCATCGAGTTTACCCCGTTTTAAGAAGTTTTACAGTATTGTCCCTGCGCTTTTATTGTGTTATTTTATTCCATCCATATTAAGTTCCGTGGGATTGATAGCTGATAAATGGATTGATGTTTCGGCAACCATAAAGCATTTACAGTCAATTTACGGTAATTTAGATGGCGTTACCAATTTGCATACCTTAAAGGAATATGCGATGGTTAATCAAATCAATCCGTCGGAGTATTCACAATTCGTGGGTGGCAGTAATTTGTATTATGTGGCTTCTCGATTTTTACTGCCTGCTTCGTTGGTGCTTTTAACCATGAGTATCGATTTAAAAGGCGTGTTCAAACTCGGTTCCAAAGCCCTTATTATGTTTTTAACAGCGACCATCGGTGTTATGATTGGTGGACCGCTCGCTATTCTGTTTTTTAAGTATGTGTCACCAGATATTTTAGTTTCTGTAGAAGGCACCGAATTGTGGAAAGGCCTCTCAACCGTTGCGGGCAGTTGGATTGGTGGTGGTGCCAACCAATTAGCCATGAAAGAACAATGGGAAGTGGGTGATAGTTTATTTAGTATTATGGCGGTGGTTGACGTTTTGGTTGCTGAGGTTTGGATGATATTTTTATTACTTGGTGTCGCTAAATCTGATAAAATAGACAAATATTTTAAAGCTGATAACTCTTCGATTACCACCTTGAAAAACAAGATGGAAAAGTTTAGTTTAGAGACTGCTAGAGTGCCTTCATTTAACGACTTTATGATTCTTTTAGGAATCGGTTTTGGAGTGACTTCCATTGGGCATATTGTGGGAGATAACCTAAGCGTTTGGATAAAGGAAAACGCACCGGTTTTAGTTGATTTTGGACTGGGAAGCTCATTTTTCTGGCTCATTATTACAGCAACAACCGTTGGTGTTATTATGTCGTTTACCAAGATTAAAAGTTATGAAGGGGCTGGAGCCAGTAAAATAGGAACGGTGTTCATTTACATTCTGGTAGCGGCCATAGGCATGAAAATGAATTTAAACGCCATTGTGGAAAACATCAGTTTATTTGGCATTGGCTTTGTTTGGATGATTATTCACGTAGGTTTACTATTCACTGTCGCCAAAATCATTAAAGCACCATATTTCTTTTTGGCAGTAGGCTCTAAAGCCAATATTGGCGGTGCTGCCTCTGCACCCGTGGTTGCTGGTGCTTTTCACCCATCGTTGGCGCCTGTTGGGGTGTTGTTGGCGGTATTGGGTTATGCTTTAGGTACTTATGCGGCTTTTGCCTGTGCCTTAATGATGAAGTGGGTGAGTTAACTCCTTTGAAAATAGAAAACAAATAAGTACAGAAATTTTAATAATTATTTATATCTTTAGTTGGTGCAATTTACTGTGTCACAATTGATTAATAGCAAACTGTAATACAATTAAGTGTTGTTTTAAACTTGATTGTATTTAGAGTTGAACAGATTTAAATTAATAATATTCACGTTTTTTAATTTATTTCGATGGATTTTTATAAACCACTTAAAGCTATTAATTATGAAACGACTTTTACACTTTTCAACATTTATTTTTTCTTTTTTTATATGTTTTACTAGTTTTTCGCAAACTTATAAAGTTGATGAAAAACGAATTTATGCATGGGATGCATTTGCATCAGAATGGACGCATAACCTAACCGAGCAGTTTACCTATGCCAATGGTGGTACTAAAGAAACACTTTTACAGGGATTTAGCATGCCCGGGATGATGTTAGCCTATCAAGATATTAAAACCTATAATACTAATAATGATATAATTTTAGATGTAGGGCAAATATGGAATAGCGTTTCACTGCAATGGGAAACTACAGGTCAAACTACTTTTACCTATGACGGTTCAAATAATTTAATTGAAGAATTAGATCAATCATACAATGCCATTACCCAACTCTATGAAAATGCGTATAGGGTTTTGTATGAGTATTCGGGATCGAATATTATTAAATTTACCTATCAATATTGGGATACATCTGCTTGGGTAAATGAAGATAAGCTCGATGTTACCTATACATCTGGATTGCCAACACAAATAATTAATAGTGTTTGGAATACGACAACCAATATGTGGGATTTGGATGAACGTGATACGGCGACTTATGTTGGTGGTTTGCGTACAGAACTTATTGTTGAAACTTACAATGGAAGCGGTTGGGATTTATATGAAAGATATTCAACCACATATTCAGGGTCACTAGAAATAGAGTATATACAACAAACTTGGAATGGGGCAGTTTATGTAAACTCTGATAGGGAATTAAGTGTCTATGATGGTAACGACAATAAAACTGAATATATTTGGTACAGTTGGGTGTCCAACGCGTGGGAACCCTATTATAAAGAAGAAATGGATTATTCGGTTGCGGCACCATTAAGCACGAATTCTTTTGAACAAGATAGCTTTAAAATATACCCTAATCCAGCTTCAGATGTTATAAATATAGCGTCTAATACAACTGTTGATAAAATGGAATTATACAATGTTTTAGGTGAAAAAATATTACAGACCTCAAACAGCTCTAAAGCATTAAATATTGAAGGTTTAAAGTCTGGACTTTATATATTAAAAGTGTTTAATAAAAATAATAGTGCATCTAAAAAAATAGTGGTAAAATAGTTTTTAAGGCAGCTATTAATTGAGGAAAAGGAAGTTTAAAACTTAACGGTATTGGCTTTCTTTTTAGTATTTAACGTAATCTACAATCTCTAAGCCATAACCAATTAAACCTACACGTTTGGTTTGTTCGGTGTTGGACATCAAGTTTAATTTATGGATGTTTAGGTCATGCAGAATTTGAGCACCAATACCAAAATCGCGGTTATCCATATTAATTTTTGGTGCTTTTGAAATTTTATTTGGTTTTTGGTTTTCCTTTAAAAAAGACAAACGCTTTAAAATATTCATAGACTGCGACTCTTGGTTTATAAACAGAATGGCGCCTTTGCCATTTTTGTTTATCAGCTTAAACATATTGTCTAATTGCTTATCAACATTGTTGGTTAGCGTACCGAGAATATCGTTATTAATTAAGGTGGAATTAATTCTGGTAAGCACAGGCTCGTTATCTTTCCATTGTCCTTTTGTTAGAGCGATATGCACTTGATTATTTGTGGTTTGCTGGTAGGCTCTTAATCGAAAACTTCCAAACCGCGTTTCTATTTGAAAATCTTCTTTTTTCTCTATTAAAGAATCATGTTGCATTCTGTATGCCACTAAATCCTCAATCGATACAATTTTTAAATCCAGCCTTTTGGCTACCTCCATGAGTTCTGGCAAGCGTGCCATGGTACCATCTTCATTCATTATTTCAACAATAACGCCAGCGGGTTTTAAACCAGCTAAACGCGCAAAGTCTATGGCTGCCTCGGTGTGTCCCGTACGTCGTAATACGCCACCTTCCTTGGCTACTAAAGGGAAAATGTGCCCAGGTCTGCCCAACTCAAAAGGTTTTGTGCTTGGGTCTATTAAAGCTTTAACCGTTTTGGCTCTATCACTTGCTGAAATCCCTGTGGTTACACCGTTGCCTCTTAAATCTACGGATACTGTAAAGGCCGTTTCCATCGGGTCTGTGTTATTCCGCACCATCATGTTAAGCTCCAACTCCTTGCATCTGTTTTCGGTAAGTGGTGTACAAATAAGCCCTCTGCCGTGAGTTGCCATAAAGTTTATCATTTGTGGCGTAACCTTATCGGCGGCGGCCACAAAATCGCCTTCGTTTTCACGGTTTTCGTCATCAACAACAATAATAACTTTGCCGTTTCTTATATCGTCTATAGCTTCGTGTATGGTGTTCAGTTTAAATTCCGAAGTTTTATTTGTGGTCATAGGTTCTAAAATCATGGTGCAAAGATATTGCTTATTTTAGACTATCTAAACAATTTTGTTTTAAGTCCTCGTTAATTTTTACATTTAAAAAAGGATAAACCAGCATATATAAAGGCACGCCAATTATTAAAAGGATAATATGAGGCATCTTTACTTTTTTATTGATAAGGTAATAAAAACGGTTTAAATTGAGAATGGATTTTGAATAATAAATGATGAACAGAAACAAAGCAACTGCACTAAGTTGAATAGATGCCGACTGTAAAGAGGGCATTTTATTGTTTTTAAAAACAAAGAACAATACCAATAAAATAACGCCAATACTGTATAAAATGATAGCGAATTTTGAGTGCGCTTTGTAATTGTTGAACATGGTTTTTGAGGCGTCAAAAGTTTTATGGATTGATACGCCTTGTTTTCTTAATTCATCAACATCAACATGTCTTGCATTTAGGGTTTTAATGGCTTCGTAACGTGTGTTTTCACTATGCCCAAGGGTTTCGTAATGCTTCACCACGTTAATTAATTCTTCGTTTGAATATTTAGAAAGAAACTTGTAGTTAATACTGCCTTTGGGTTTGATTTTGAACACTTTTTTCAATGGCTCAATAATATTGTCCATTTCAAACAAGCCTTTATCTTCGGTCGCTCTTTTGGTTAAAAACAGACCCAACGGAAACATAACGAGTGTGGAAAACCAACTGGCTAGTATTGGGTTAAAATCACCGCTTTTTGCACTATTTGTTGCAAAAATTCCTATAAAATGATAGGTTAAAAATAGGACGATGGCAATAACCATAGGCAAGCCAATACCACCTTTGCGAATTAAAGCACCAAGTGGCGCACCAACAAAAAACAAGATAATGCAGGCAAACCCAAGCGCCAGTTTTTCGTGAAAGGAGACAATATGCTTGTTGTAATTACTTTTTGCTAGTTTTTGTTCAACCTGCTTCGATTCAATAATCTGTTTGGTACTGTTCGTGTTCCTTAAAGCTAAATCGAGAAGTTGTGATTTGTTTTTTGTTTCAAATAAATCCAATATTTCCCCGCTATAAACAGAATCGTTTTTTTGTTTTACTTTAGATTTATTGGTGGTACTTGTGTTTTTTAATCGGGTAATGTTTGTGCGCTGGTACAGGCTTTTAGAAAGTGTTTCGTGTGTTTTGTTTCGTTTCTCTGTCAGCGAATCAATAGTGTAGTTTAATTCGCTTAAATTAAGCATGTTGTATTTGTCTGAATACGATTTATCATCAATATCAACATTGTCATTTATTTGCGATAAATCAATATTAATGGTGTATTTTTCAAAGGTGCTTTTAGCAAAAGGTTGTTTTTTTCTTTCTTTCGGATTTTTTCGATAAATGTCGTTATAGTAATTGCCGTCGGTTAAAATCAGCTTTAAAACATTCGAGGTTTCTTTACCTATTAACTCTCCCGAAATTGATTTTATCATTTGTGCATTGGTGCGTTTATCGGCACCTTTTATATGAATAACAACATCGTTAAGGTATTGTCCTTTATCACCACTTTTGCTCGCAAATTTTATATTGTAATCTCCAACCTCGTTAAATTGTCCTGCGGCTAAAAGCATTGCGGGCTTAAGTTTGGCAATGTTTTTACGCAGATTGAGTGAGTTGTATTCTGCCCAAGGAATCACATTATTGGAAAACATAAAGGTTGTAAAGCCTAAAGCCACAATAAAAATGCTGAGTCCCGACATGGCGCGTTGCAGGGAAATCCCGGTCGATTTCATGGCGGCAAACTCATAATTTTCGGCAAAACTACCAAATACCATAATGGACGATAAAAGTATGGTAAGTGGGATGACTAGCGGAATAAGCTTGGGCATAAAATACGCCAGAAACTTAAACACTACAATCATGTCCAAATCTTTGCCGGCAAGTTCTTTTATATAGAGCCAAATGGTTTGTAAAACAAAAATCAGCAATAAAATTACAAATACGCTGAGAAAAGTTTTAAGATATGTGGTTAGTATGTAACGGTCAAGAATTTTCACAAAAGTTACCTAATCTAATTTATTGATGTAATAATCTTTGTATTTATTGGCATCAAAGGTAAATAAGCTTTTTGATAAAGGTTCGTTTGTTTTAAAAGAATTAACAGTAAGTGTTGTTTTAGTCCCGTTTTTACCGATTTGGATCAAATTATAAATATGCTTGGTTTGCTTATCGACACCCAAAAGAATGTGTTTTATTTCAGAGTTTGAATCAATTGGTGTTAACTTAACATACTGTACTTTTCGGCCTTTAATATTTTGCTCAATATCCATTTTGTAAGTATACCCATCTTCGTAAAACGAGAGCATTTTACTGGGTGTGATGTTGTCTTCGTCGTCGGTATTATCAGATGAAATAGTCACTTCTTCATCTTCCGGACTAATGCTGTACGTTGTTTTTCCGTCGAAAAGGCGGGTGATTCCTAAAATGTTCAATCGGTATTTTTCACCTTGCATCACCACATCGCCACGGGTTTCTTGTTTGATGTTCTCTGACGTGTTTTCAAGGATATATTTGAAATCTATTGAAATATTATCGTAGCTTTTTACTTTAGCTGAAACCTCCTGTAATAAGGCTTTACCTTTGTTTTGGGAGAAGGCACTTATTGAAAGTGTGATTAATAATATGCTAAAAATTCTTTTCATTTGTTTTGATTTTTTTGAACATCTATTTAACCAATCATTCAGTAAATCAGATTGGTGTTTTATTGTAATTAAATGCCCATTATGGGCTTTCGTTTTCTAAATGCTGGTCGAGCGCCAATAAATCAGGGATTAAAACCTGTCTGGCTTTGCTGCCTTCAAATGGGCCAACAATACCGGCGGCTTCCAACTGATCAATTATTCTGCCCGCTCTATTGTATCCTAATTTTAATTTTCGTTGCAATAACGATGCTGAACCTTGTTGCGCCGTAACAATAACTATAGCCGCATCTTTAAACAGCTTATCACGATCTGATATATCTATATCAAGACTTGTGCCACTTTCTTCGCCAACATATTCGGGTAAAAGATAGGCTTCGGGGTAGGCTTTCTGAGAGCCAATATAATCGGTAATGCGTTCCACTTCCGGCGTGTCAACAAAGGCACATTGTACACGAATAACATCGTTGCCCTGTGTGAAAAGCATATCGCCTCGACCAATAAGTTGATCGGCACCAGAGCCATCTAAAATGGTTCGCGAATCTATTTTACTGGTTACCCTAAACGCAATACGTGCTGGGAAATTGGCTTTAATAATACCTGTAATAACGTTTACCGAAGGGCGCTGCGTGGCAATAATTAAGTGAATGCCAATGGCACGTGCCAATTGTGCTAAACGTGCAATGGGGGTTTCAACCTCTTTGCCCGCCGTCATTATTAAATCTGCAAACTCGTCAACCACCAAAACAATATATGGCAAAAACTGGTGGCCTTCATTCGGATTTAATTTTCGTGCCTTAAACTTCGCATTGTATTCGGCAATGTTTCGGCACATGGCGTTTTTAAGCAACTCGTAGCGGTTATCCATTTCGATACACAACGAGTTTAATGTGTTGATTACTTTGGTGTTATCGGTTATAATGGCTTCTTCGCTATCTGGTAATTTAGCTAAATAATGACGTTCGATTTTATTAAAAAGCGTCAGTTCCACTTTTTTAGGATCTACCAAAATAAACTTCACTTCGGCAGGGTGCTTTTTGTATAAAAGCGATGTTAAAACCGCATTTAACCCCACCGATTTACCTTGTCCGGTGGCACCAGCCATAAGTAAGTGCGGCATTTTTGCAAGATCCACCACAAAGGTTTCGTTGCTAATGGTTTTACCCAAAGCGATGGGTAGTTGCATTTCGGATGTTTGGAACTTTTTTGAAGCAATAACCGAGCGCATCGACACAATGGTTGAATTTTTATTGGGCACCTCAATACCAATAGTACCCTTTCCAGGGATGGGGGCAATAATACGAATACCGAGTGCGGAGAGCGACAACGCAATATCGTCTTCTAAATTCTTGATTTTTGAAATACGCACACCGGCTTCGGGAACAATTTCGTACAATGTAACCGTTGGCCCAATAGTGGCTTTTATGCTGGCAATACCAATTTTGTAATTGTTTAAGGTTTCAACAATTTTGTTTTTATTTTCTTCAAGCTCTTCTTGATTAATGGTAATGCCCTCGGTATCGTACTTTTTTAGAAGATCGAGTGGCGGAAATTGATAATTGCTCAGCTCTAAAGTAGGGTCGAACTGCCCAAAATCCTCAACCAATTTATTGGCTAAATTATCGGTTTCCGATTGTTCTTCGGCCACGGTTTCAACCTTCATTTCTAAATCTTCTTCTTGTTCTTCTTCAGTTACTTTAACTTCTAAAGGGGTTGGGGCTTCTGGTTTGGATTCTTTTTTTACAGGAGCTTTTTTGTTTTCCAAAGGAATGTCAAAAGCGGTTTTTATAGCTTCGGCTTCTTTGGATAAATTATTATCCAATGGAATAGAAAATTCGTCATTGGCTTTTGAGAACTCATCCTTTAAATCCTTTTTAGCCGATGTGAAAAGTTTTGAAATACTTTGGAATGTAACTTTAAAACGAATGGCTAAATAGGTGATTAAGCCGAATAAAAGTAGGAGTGAAGTGCCTATTTTTCCGATATAATCTTGTAGAAACATATTTATTTCGAAACCGACTGTGCCTCCAAGAATATCGTTTTTATCGCCAAAAAAACCAAAAAGAATCGCCACCCAAATCATGATGAATAAGCCCCAAAACCAATGCTTGCGTAATTTTGCTTTGGCAATATCCATAAGCACATAAACCCCGGATAGAAATAGCAATCCAGAAAATATAAAAGAAGCGACACCAAAACCACGTTGTATAAATAAATCGCTTAACCAAGCGCCACTTTTGCTTAACCAGTTTTGTGTTTCTGACTCTCGATTTGTGAAATTTGACAAGCTACTTTGGTCGGCTTCACCCGTAAAGAAAAACGAAATAAAAGCAATGCACAACAGTATGCCCAAAATAACCAAAAAGCTACCCAATACCAGTTTTTGCTGGCTAGATAACTTAAAATCAGGTTTTTTAATTTTTCGTTTTGGTGCTTTGTTAGACTTTGTTTTTTTCTTCGCCATTAATGGTGTTTAATATCAATTTGAGTTCCTGAAACGCAGCCAGGGTTGCATCGTTAAAAACGATTGAGCAAAAATACAAATTACTAACGTTTATCCTAAGGGTTATCGTATATTAAAAAATCTTGGGAAGGTAAATTACAAACCCAATTATAATTGCAAAAACGCTGGCAATAAAAACCGCGCCAGCAGCGATATCTTTGATGAGTCCGATTTTTATATGATGCTCTGGATGCATAAAATCGGCAATTTCTTCAATGGCGGTATTAATGCCTTCAATACTCATAACCATCGCGATGGCTAGGCATTGTACAATCCATTCGGTTGAAGAAATATTAAAATAGAAGCCAGCAATAGTCATTAAAACAGCTATAAAAAACTGAATTTTAATACTGGCTTCTGTTTTTAAAAGTAGCAGAGCCCCCTTAAATGCATAACCCACACTTTTTAAGCGGTTGACTAAAAAGGACTCTTTTTTACTCATCTAATAAGGCCTCCAATGCTGCTTTGTAATTGGGTTCATCAACGGTTTCGCTAACTTGTTCGGTATATTTTACGATGTGATTTTCGTCTAAAACCACCACACAGCGTGAATGTAAAGTTTCTAAAGGGCCATCGATAAAGTTTAAGCCGTAATCTTTACCGAAACTTCCGTCTTTGTAATCCGATAAACTGATGACATCATTTAAACCCTCGGCGCCACAAAAGCGTGCGTGGGCGAATGGTAAATCGTGCGAAATGCAAAGTACTTTAGTGTTTTCCAATTCGCTGGCTTCTTGATTGAAGGTTCGTACAGATTGTGCACAAGTGCCCGTATCGATACTCGGGAAAATGTTTAAAACCAGTTTACTTCCTTTATAATTACTGAGACTATGGGTAGATAAATCTGTAGCCGTTAATAAAAAATCGGGTGCTTTTGTGCCTATTGCTGGTAAACTTCCAGATGTGTTTATTGGGTCTCCTTTTAATGTTACTGTTGCCATTTTATTTATATATTGATTAAGAACTTAAAAATAGGGATATTTAATGTTTTTACAGGTATCATTTTTAAAATTGTTTTAACAAAAAAACGCTTTATCCATAAATTGAGATAAAGCGTTTTATATTTATTTTAAAAGCAATCGTTTAAGTATCGATGGACCCTAATACCCGTTTCATAAAACTATTTAAAGCCTCTTTTTTAGGCGTACCGTCTTTTATTAATTTATTGACTTCGATAGCGCCGTACATGTTGGAAATTAACTCACCAATAACATCTAATTCTTCATCTTTTAATGAAGATACTTCTGTTAAAGCCTCTAAGGTTTCAATAGTTTCTATTACAAAATCTTCATCGTTTTCTTCAATGAATTCTGTTAGGTGTTTTATTATTGGTAGTTTCATTTTTTATTGTGTTTTCTGTTTCCGCCGTTCAGCTATCTGTGAAGATAAACTTGGGTGGAAATCTTTAATGATTGAAGTGAGATTGATATTTCCGCGAAAGCGAAAACCTTAAACTGTTTCGTTTACTAATTCCTTTAAAACGTCAAATTTGTTAGTTTGAACTTGGTTTACAAAATTACCGTTTTTAAAGGTTGCAAACGTTGGTAAATTATCAACGGTTGCCAATTTTCTGGATTCTGGAAATTTTTCGGCGTCGGCCATTACAAATGTAGCGTTTTCGGTCTCAGAAGCCAATTTCTTGAATTTAGGTTTCATAATTCTACAGTTGCCGCACCAAGAGGCAGAATATTGTACAATTACGGTATCGTTATTTGAAATGATGTCTCCTAAATTATCTTGTTCTAATTCTTGTACCATAATGTTTTTGATTTTTAAATTATTAGTACCAAATTCCAATTTTTGTTGTTTGGAATTTGGTACTTTAATATTGAATTTGTTTTTAATGAGTTGCTAAATAAGCAGCAGTGTCTTTAGCGTTGGCTTGCATGGCATCTTTACCTTCTTCCCAGTTTGCTGGACAAACCTCGCCTTTTACTTGAACGTGCGTTAAGGCATCAACCAAACGAAGGTATTCACCAACGTTTCTGCCTAAAGGCATGTTGTTAATGCTTTCGTGCTGTACGATACCATCTTCGTCGATGATGTAAGTAGCACGGTATGTAACGTTGTCGCCTTCAACCTGAACGGTTCCGGTTTCTTCGTCGTAAGTTTCGTTTGTAATATCTAAAATACCTAAGATGCTCGATAGATTTCTGTTGCTATCCGCTAAAATAGGATAGGTAACACCCTCAATACCGCCATCGTCTTTGGCTGTGTTTAACCAAGCAAAATGTACTTCTGGTGTATCACAAGACGCGCCAATAACTATGGTGTTGCGCTTTTCAAATTCTGGTAAAGCTTCTTGAAAGGCGTGTAACTCTGTTGGACACACAAACGTAAAATCTTTTGGGTACCAAAACAATACCACTTTTTTCTTGTTATTTACTGCTTCTTCTAATACGTTTACTTTAAAAGTATCGCCCATTTCGTTCATGGCGTCTACGTTTAAGTCTGGAAATTTTTTACCTACAAATGACATGTGAATTTTATATTTAATTGTTAATAATTTCTTTCAATACAAAGATACTATACCCTTTCAATTTTATGCAGAAATAAAATTCTTATTATTTATCTATCGATAGATTTTAATTATGGTAAAAAACAATTTTGATAGTTATTTATTATTCTCTTTCAATTGCTTGATTTTAATGGAAAAAGCGGCAAAAAGTAAAGTCATAACCGGACTTAAGATGCTAAAAAACGCGTAGGGAATATAAGCCGTGGCTCCGGCGTAACCAAAAAGCACTTTTGAATGATAGGCGCCACAGGTATTCCACGGGATTAAAACGGAGGTTACGGTTCCGGAATCTTCAAGCGTTCTGCTTAAGTTTTCTGGCGCTAAGCCTTTGTCTTCATAAGCTTGTTTAAACATTTTTCCGGGCACAACAATAGCAAGGTATTGATCGGATGCTGTTAAATTCAGCGCCAAACAACTAGCCACTGTACTGGCAAACAAGCCAAATGTTGTATGTGCCATTTTTAATAGCGATTTTGTAATTCTGGATAAAGCCCCAATGGCATCCATTACGCCACCAAAAACCATGGCGCAAATTATAAGCCAAATGGTACCAAGCATCCCTTTCATTCCGCCTGAGGTAAATAGATCATTTAGCTCTTCGCTATTTGTTGTTACAGCGGTATCAACGGTTAAGGCATTCATTACGCCTTTGTAAGCAGCATGAAAGTTCATGGATTCGGCTCCTGCAATATTGGCAACAATATTGGGTTGTGCAATAATGGCTGCGGCACCACCTAAAAGTGCGCCTAATAAAAGGGCGATAAGCGGTGGTTTCTTTTTTATGATTAAAAAAATCACAAAAGCAGGAATAATAAATAACCAAGGGCTAATATTAAATACGGCATCCATGGCGTCTAATTTATCTTGAATAACTGGTGCCCCGGTGGTGTCTAAATTTAAACCAATAATTACAAAAATAATTAGTGTGATAACTATGGTGGGTACGGTAGTAAGTGTCATGTATTTGATGTGCGCAAACAATTCGCCACCTGCCATAGCGGGAGCTAAGTTTGTAGTGTCACTAAGTGGTGATAGTTTATCGCCAAAATAAGCCCCAGAAAGTACGGCACCTGCAGTCATGCCCATAGAGATGCCCAAAGTTTCGCCAATGCCAACTAAAGCAATACCTACGGTTGCAGATGTAGTCCAGGAACTTCCCGTTGCAATGGAAATAATGGAACAAATAATAACGCAAGCCGCCAGAAAAATAGTGGGATTAAGTATTTGCAGGCCGTAATAAATCATGGTTGGAATAATGCCGCTTATAAGCCACGTACCGGCCAAAGCGCCCACCATTAATAAAATTAAAATGGCACCCGTTGTGGACTTTACATTTTCTGCAACTTCGGCAATCATGCGTTTATGGGGTACTTTATTTTTGTAACCCACAATTGCGGCTATCGCAGCGCCCATTAAAAGGATAAATTGGTTACTGCCGCTCAAAGCATTGTCGCCATAAATGTAAATATTGTAAGCGAGCATGCCCACAAGTGCGATGACGGGGATTAAAGCTTCCCAAATGTTTAATTCTGTATTGTCAATTATTTTTTGATTTTCAATTTTAATTTCTGAAATATTTTTTTCGTCTTGCATCTGCTCGTTTTTGGTCTCGTAATGTTACGATTTTCATAAGATGTATGCAAATGGAAATACTTTTGAGATCGTTTTGCTTATTTTATTCAGAAATTAAAATTTTTTTGACCAACTATAAGGTGAACTATAAAATGTTTAACTCTTTCATGCACTCACGCATCATTTTATAAGTCCGTTCAATATCGGCATCCAACCCAATGGAGAAGCGAATTAAGCCATCGCTTAAGCCCATGTCTTTTTGTTCGTATTCAGGGATTTCTGATGATGTAGAGCTTCCCGGAGCAGAGAACAAGGTTTTGTAAAAACCAAGGCTCACGGCCAAATAGCCTAAATTTCTGTTTTGCATCAATTCCATAAGTTCGTTTGCTTTTTCTAAAGAACCCACATCAATAGTTAACATGCCTCCAAACCCGTATTTTTCATTCATCATAGATTTGAAAAGACGGTGCGAGGGATGCGATTTTAACCCGGGATACACCGTTTTTAAGCCATCAGCTTCAAATTTTTCGGCTAAAAAAGTCGCATTTAAACTGTGTTGCTGCATACGAATATGTAAGGTTCTTAAATTCTTTAGAATTGATGCGGCTCGCAAGCTATCCATCGTAGAGCCCAAAAGCATAGAGGCGCCGTTGTTTACGTTGCGTAAATCGTTTATAAAATCTTGAGTGCCGCAAACCACACCGCCAACCGTATCGCTCGATCCGTTAATAAATTTTGTTAAACTATGTATTACCACATCGGCACCTAAGATGGCCGGGGAAATGGATAACGGCGAAAACGTATTATCGACTACTAGTTTTAAATCGTGCTTTTGTACCAAAGCTGCCAATCCTTTTATATCTGCGACCTCCAAAAGCGGATTGCTAACCGATTCGCAATACAAAACTTTAGTGTTTTTTGTAATGGCGGCTTCAACAACATCGAGCTTTGTAATATCTACAAACGAGGTTTCAATATTAAAACGCGGCGTAAAGTTTTTAAGAAAGGCATATGTGCCACCGTAAATCGTTCTGCTTGAAACAATGTGGTCGCCAGCTCCGCAAAGCTGCAACAAAACCGGAGTGATGGCGCCCATGCCCGAAGCAGAAACGTTTGCGGTTTCTGTGCCTTCCATGGCGGCTAAAGCCTCGCCCAAATACAAATTTGAAGGAGATGAGTGGCGCGAATATAAATAACAACCATCAGCATTTCCTTCAAAAGTATCAAACATGGTTTTTGCTGATAAAAAGGTGTAGGTTGAAGAGTCGGATATTGAAGGGTTAACACCACCAAATTCGCCAAAGTATTGTAAATCTTGAATGCTATTTGCAGGTTTAAAGGCCATAATAATTGATTTTAGTCGTTTTTACAAAACTCCATCAATTTAGATTATAATACAATATATATGATTTTTTTTAGAAAATAAATCTATAATTATTTAAAATGTTAGATTTAAAAATTATTATTTCTTCATTATATCTTATCTTTATGAAAAATTTTCGATTATGATTTTTGATGAAATTGATAAAAAACTCCTGTATTATTTACAAAAGGATAGCAAACAGACCAATAAAGAGCTTTCAAATAAATTAAACTTATCGGTTACGGCGGTATACGAACGCATTAAAAAACTGGAAAAGGAAGGGTTTATCAATAAGTATGTAGCTTTAGTCAACAAAGAAAAAACCGATAAGGCTTTTGTGGCGTATTGCCATATAAAATTAGAAAAGCACAGTCAGGATTTTGTGGTTAGCTTTGAAAAGGAAGTCAATCGCTTAACTGAGGTTTTGGAATGCTATCACCTAAGTGGCGATTACGACTACCTGCTCAAAGTGTTGGTGAAAGATATGGCAGCGTTCAGGGAGTTTATGGTAAAAAAACTAACCACAATCAATCATATTGGCAGTACACATAGCATGTTTGTTATTAACGAGGTAAAGCATACCACCGCAATAAAGGTTTAAATGGATTCGGTTTTATATAAAGGTTTCGAGTTTTTCATCATTTTTATTTTGATGCCCTTATCTTTAGTTTTAAGCTATCCATTATGGCTGAAATTAAGTATTGGGTTAATGGGTTTTTTCTACATTATTTTTATGTTATTGAAAGTTGAAAATGAAAAATTCCGAATCGCAAAAAATTTAAAATGGCACTTATTCATTAAGCAAACGCTTATAAAGTTTTTGGTTATCGTGTGTGTTACTACGCTTTTTGTTTGGCTTACCAATAAAGAATCGCTATTTATGGTGCTCATCAACAAACCAAAATTATGGCTTTTTATATTGTTTATTTACAGCATTTTTTCGGTGTACCCTCAAGAATTGGTTTACCGAACATTTTATTTTAAACGCTATCACAGTCTATTTAAAAATAAAAATCTTTTCATTTTTATAAATGCTGTAATTTTTTCTTTGGGGCATATCTTCTTTAGGAATACATTGGTGATAGCCTTAACTTTTTTAGGCGGTTTATTATTCGCCATAACTTATAATAAAACAAAGTCGACCCTTTTGGTAACCATCGAGCATGCTATTTACGGCAGTTGGTTGTTTACAGTGGGCATGGGCGATATGCTTGGTTTTCCACAATAATGTGAAACGTGATTTCATTAAAACACAAATAACGCTAACTGCAATAAAAACTTTTTACTATTTTAGACCAGCTATTACTAACCTTATAAACTGAATTATCACATGAAAAAACTAAGCTACATTATTTTAGGATTTATTATTGGTGCACTTGCGACGTATTATTTTTGCCCAAGACAAATTGATGATGGCATAGATGTTATTAAAATTGTAAAACCTAAAGGCGTTATTACACCAGATCAAGCTAAAACCTTAAATAATAATTGGACAACCTACAGAAAGGCAGCCGCAGATTCGGCAGCAAGTAGACAAGGAAGAAAAGTGGATAACCGCTCAACTTGGTGGTCTTTAGATGATATTCAAAACTATATAGCTTTCGCAAAACACGAATCTGATAGTTTGGGTTATAACATGACGGGAATACGAGTATATTTAGGAGTGTACGGCGAAAACGCTGGACAGGACAAAAAAGATTACACCACCATGTTTATGGTGCCAACAGCAAAAAAAGGTACGGATAGAGCTAGTATGAATCCGTTTACTTTTCAAGAAGATGAAGAGGATTGTCCAGAATGTTCTCCTTTAAATGATGGTGGCACTGGTTATCCGCCAGGGGCACCATATCCTAATTAATAAATATTGAATATTGGAAGAGTTTTTTAGACAAAACTATTTATTACTCACACATAGTTTTGAAATATTAGCAGCTATAACTGGTTTGGTTTTATATAAAAAATACAAGTTTGTAGCTGCTAAGTATTTTATATGGTTCTTGGTTTTTGTTGTATTGGCAGAGTTTATATCAACTTATACGCTATACATTGACAACGATGGTTACTTTAGTTTTTTAAAAGGCACCGTATTTCAAAAGAATTATTGGTGGGGCACAATCTATTGGAGTATAGGCAGTATAATGTTTTTTTCGTTTTATTTTATAAGAGTTTTAGAAGCTAAATCTCATAGATTAATTCTGCGATTAACGTCTTGTTCCTTCTTACTTTTCTCTGTTTTATACATCATTTTTAATTGGGAGGCGTATTTTACAAGAAGCCTAACAGCACTAAGAATTTTTGGTGCTTTAATTATTTTTTTGTGTGCTGTTTTTTATTTTATAGAGGTTTTAATGAGTGATAAGATTTTAAATTTTTATAAGTCCATAAATTTCTATATTGCTACCACCATATTTGTTTGGTGGTTAATTACAACCCCTTTAATATTTTATGATATTTATTTTAGAAGTGTAGATTGGAATTTTATAATTCTTAAATGGCAAATCTATTTATTTGTTAATATATTTATGTATTCCACTTTTACCTTTGCACTAATTTATTGTAAACCAGAACTTAAAAATGATTAACTATTTAACCGTTTTTTTAGCACATTCACAGCCAGCTTCTACCCCGGCCGAACGCTATTTGCTTGTATATATGATTATGGTTTTAATCATTATTACAGCTTTGGTAGTGGTGTTTTTTGTGGTGTTTCAAAAACGAAAAAACAAGTTGCTTTTAGATCGAATTAAACAACAGCAAGCCTTCGAAAAAGAAATAGTCTTGGCGCAAACCGAAAGTCAAGAACAAACACTTAAAAATATTGGTTGGGAGTTGCACGACAATGTGGGGCAACTCTTGGCTTTTGCAAGCATGCAGTTAAGTATTTTAAAAACGCAATTTACCGACAGTGATGTAAAAGACAAGTTTAAAGACACCTCGGATGCGCTTAAAGAAAGTTTAAAGGAAGTCCGTTCGCTGTCAAAAACATTGAATAATGAAGTCGTACTAAACATTGGATTTGAAAAATCGATTAACAATGAATTGGATCGTTTAAAAAGATTGAAATTCACCAGTGCCGAATTAGTAATTAAAGGCGATAAAGTAGAATTTGAAAACAGAAAACACGAAATTATTATTTTTAGAATTTTACAAGAATTCTTATCCAATTCAGTAAAATATTCCGAAGCCAAAAACCTTAAAATAGTTTTAGAATATCAACCAAAACTTATGATAATCACAGCTTCAGACGACGGTATAGGCTTTGATATGGATTCCGTTGAAAAAGGTTCGGGGTTAATTAATATGCAAAGTAGGGCAGCCTTAATTAATGCTACATTGGATTTATATTCGAAACCAAACGAAGGCGTTACACTGACGTTAAGATATCCGACTTCTTAGTCTCTTAATTACGAAAACCACTTAAATAGGGTTTTAATCAGTTTAAAATTACGTTTGCTGTACGGTGCATATCTAAACGGTGGGTCATACCAATTGCCGCGTTTTACAATGGCTTTAAAATGTGTAAACGTATCGAAACCAAATTTACCATGGTAAGCGCCAATACCACTAGCGCCAATGCCACCAAACGGCAGATTGGCATTGCCGTAATGAATTAAAGTGTCATTAATAACACCACCGCCAAAACTGAATTTATCAATGGTGTCTTCAATAAATCGCTTGTTCTTTGAAAAAACGTAGAGCGACAAAGGCTTGTTAAAATGCTGTATGATAGACGCTATATCGTCCTCAGTGTCATAAGAAAGAATCGGTAAAATGGGTCCGAAAATCTCATCTTTCATAACCTCGCTATCCAATGGGGGTTCATCAATAAGTGTGGGGGCCAGGTATAATTCCTCCGCATTATAATCACCACCAAAAGCAATATTTACATCTTTTAAAAGCTGTGTTAATCGTATAAAATTTTTATGATTTATTATTTTTGGATAATCGGCAGAGTTTTGGGCATCACCATAAGCTTTAAGTATTTCATTCTTCAAAGCATCAATCAAATCATTTTTTATTGAAGATTTTACAATCAAATAATCTGGAGCAATACAGGTTTGTCCGCCATTAAAAAACTTGCCCCAAACCAGTCTTTTGGCGGTTAACTTCAAATTAATCGTGTCGTCAACAATACAGGGCGATTTTCCGCCTAATTCCAAAGTTACGGGTGTTAAGTGTTTTGCTGCCGCTTTCGCCACGATTTTTCCAACCGAAACGCTGCCCGTAAAAAAAATATAATCCCAATGCTGTTTTAAAAGTTCGGTTGAAATTTCAACGCCACCCTGAACCACCGTAGCCATATCTTTTGGAAAAATATGTTTTACCATTTCCGCCAATAATTCCGATGTGTTTGGTGTGAGCTCACTCGGTTTTAAAACCACCGTATTACCAGCAGCTATGGCCATAATTAACGGATTTATGGCTAGTTGAAAGGGGTAGTTCCAAGGACCAATAATGAGCACTGTGCCATAGGGCGATTTATAAATGTAATCTTTAGATGGAAATAAAAGCACCGACGATTTAACACGCTCTGGCTTGCTCCAGCTTTTTAGGTTTTTTATAGCGAGGTTTATTTCGGCAATAACTAAACCGTTTTCACTTAAAAAGGCTTCAAATGATGGTTTTTTAAAATCGCTGTGCAAGGCTTTAAAAATGTCTTTTTCGCGACTTATAATCTCTTGTTTTAACTTTTTTAGTAAACTAATCCTAAAAGATACATCTTTAGTGTTTTGTGCTTTAAAAAAGGTTTTTTGATTTGAAATTATTTCTGGAATGGTATTCAACATGTTTTTTTATAAAGGTACAGAATTAAGGTAAACAAGCGTCCCAAATGGGGTCTTTGGGTAGTGGCGCGATAATATGAATTGGTTTTTTAGAAACCGGATGAATAAACTGAATTTCCCTGGCATGCAAATGAATACCAGCATCTTTATTGCTTCTGTTAAATCCGTATTTTAAATCCCCTTTTATGGGGCAACCTATAGTTGATAACTGACTGCGTATTTGGTGATGTCTGCCCGTTTCTAAATGAATTTCCAATAAAAAATAATGATCGAGTTTTTTTATGGTTTTGTAATGCAGAATCGCTTTTTTGCTATCGGTAACCTCTTTGTTGTGCGCATACGATTTATTGTTTTTCGGATTCTTTTTTAGCCAATTAATAAGTGTGTCTTCATTTTTTGGAGGTTGCTTTTTTACAACAGCCCAATAGATTTTACTAATATCTTTTGACACAAATAATTTGTTGAGCCGCGGTAAAACCTTGCTTGTTTTAGCAAATATAACAAGACCGGAAGTGGGGCGGTCCAACCGATGTACGGTGCCTAAATACACGTTTCCTGGTTTGTTGTATTTCTCTTTAATATAGGCTTTTACAACATCGCTTAAGGGTTTGTCGCCCGTTTTATCGCCCTGAACAATATCGCCCACACGTTTATTGACAATAATGATGTGGTTGTCCTCGTAAAGCACATTGAGGTTTGATTTGTTGGATAGAACTTTTTCAGCCACTAATGCACGAATATTTAATTACAGATTTTTTATTGATT
Organism: Hwangdonia lutea; assembly: GCF_032814565.1. Taxonomy (GTDB): domain Bacteria; phylum Bacteroidota; class Bacteroidia; order Flavobacteriales; family Flavobacteriaceae; genus Hwangdonia; species Hwangdonia lutea. Next base: position 93,994 of record NZ_CP136521.1, on the reverse strand, counting down.
TGAAAATCAAGGTTGTTGCGTTTGAGCGAAACTGGATACTGCGACTGCTACCGGAAACTTAATACTGCTCCGAATCGTTCGGAAAATCCCGCGATTTAACATCATCCACATATTGCGAAATGGAGGAGGTCATATCTTCATATAAATTCATATATCTACGTAAAAAACGAGGGTTGAACTCATGGGTCATTCCCAACATGTCGTGTAATACCAATACCTGTCCGTCAACACCGCCTCCGGCGCCAATTCCAATAATAGGAATGCTGACACTATCGGCAACTTTTTTGGCAAGTTTAGCAGGAATTTTTTCGAGTACAATGGCAAAACATCCAACTTTTTCTAGCATTTTGGCATCGTCAATGAGTTGTTCGGCTTCAACTTCTTCTTTCGCCCTAACGGTGTAAGTGCCGAATTTATATATAGATTGTGGTGTTAAACCCAAGTGTCCCATCACCGGAATACCGGCATTCAAGATACGTTTTATAGAATCTTTTATTTCGCGTCCGCCTTCCATTTTAACCGAGTGTGCACCGCTTTCCTTCATAATACGAATGGCCGAACGCAGTGCCTCTTTGGGGTCGCTTTGGTAGCTTCCAAAAGGTAGGTCTACAACCACTAAACACCTTTCTATGGCTCGAATCACAGACGATGCGTGGTATATCATTTGATCCAAAGTAATGGGCAATGTGGTTTCGTGGCCCGCCATAACATTACTTGCTGAATCGCCAACAAGAATAACATCGATACCGGCGCCATCAACAATTTTTGCCATGGTGTAATCGTATGCGGTAAGCATCGATATTTTTTCGCCATTGGCTTTCATATCAACCAATGTTTTTACGGTAATGCGCTTGTATTCTTTTTTTGCTGTAGACATATTTTTACTTTGTTTTTGCTAGATGGTAAAAATAGTAAATTAAGGTTTATTTGCTGTTTTTGTTAACTTTTTCTTTGAGAAGTGTTGCGAATACGACCTATAATTAGGCTTTGCGTTGATTGTTTTTAATGAAACCAAGCTGTGTTAGGGTGTGGATGCTTTTGCTTGTTTGAAAGATTTTAAATACCGTCTGATGACTTTGACTTTTTTGAACATAATGTTTAAAATGATGTAGCTTTTTTTAGAACCGGTCACTACTTAATATAAGTCTGAGGTTGTTACGGTTTCTCGAGCTTGAATTTAATAAAATGGAGTTTAAAAATTCTATCGCCACTTTTTTATCTACTTGATTTATTTTAATGATTTCTGGATGCTTCTTGTTAATCCATTTAATAAAGGAACTTGAAGCATAACAGTAATCTTTATAAGTCCTTGGGCTAATGGTTTTTTCTTTTAATTTTAAAACAAAATCAAAAGCTTCTTTTAGGTTTAAACTAGAATCTTCAGTATTATTTTTTGACCCTTTGTTTTGGATTTCCTGAGTGGATTGTTTTTCTGGCAGCTTGGGCTTTTCTTTAACTTCAATAACTTCTTTTTTACTTTTTTTATCCATTTTGGATTTAAAAAGCGCGGTATTTTTTTGGTAAGGGTTATATCCTTCTTTAAGGAGTTTTAGTAGCCTCCTTTGATATCGAGATAATAGAGCGATTCGCTCCTCCTTAGTTTTAAACTTATTTGCACCACCATAAATATTTTTCATCCTAGTCATCTTTCCCGTTTTGGGATTCCTAAAAGAAAAATACACATACCAACGTTTTGATAAATCATCGTTAGCCGTATAAATTTTGGGATCAGAAAAATCTTTTTTGTGTGCCAAATCGTGTTCCAAATCGTGTTCATTTCCGTGTTCAAATATAATGAACTGCTTTAAAGTATTCATAAAAAAACGGTTTAGAGTGAACTAAACCGTTTGTTTTGGGCACATGTTAGAATTGTAGCGAGAGGGGGGCACGATCCCCCGACCTCCGGGTTATGAATCCGACGCTCTAACCAACTGAGCTACCTCGCCATAATTTAAGGCTGCAAATATAAAAACAATATTATTCTCAACAAACTTTTAATGCTGTAAAATATTATTAAAATTACTGTTAAACTAATCAATTAATGTATATATTGAGCATCATAAATTTTACAGCACTTATGGACGAGAAAATTAAATTTGAAATTGAATTTCCAATACACGCATCACCACAATTACTATATCAATACATTTCTACGCCATCGGGCTTATCTGAATGGTTTTCAGATAATGTAAACTCCAGAGGTGAATTATTTACGTTTATTTGGGATGATAGCGAAGAAAAAGCAAAACTATTAAGCAAAAAAAGTGGCGAGCGCATTAAATTCAGATGGCTTAACGATGAGGATGATACGACCTCGTATTTCGAAATTAGAATCCAAGTTGATGAAATCACCAAAGATGTGTCGCTCATGGTAACCGATTTTGCCGATGAAGATGAAGTTGACGAAGCAAAAATGCTATGGGAAAATCAAATTGCAGATTTAAAACAAGTATTGGGTTCGGCGTAATTAAATAACACATAAATCAATTATATTTGTCCCACTTTAATTTAAACGAAAGTGGGATTTTTTTATGATAAATTTTAACGAGCAAATTCTAGAGTCAGACGCTAAATTATCTATAAACAGCAGAGGTTTTAATTACGGCGATGCCCTTTTTGAAACCATTAAAACATCCTACGGGAAACTGCTTTTTTGGGAAGACCATTATTTTAGGTTAATGGCGTCAATGCGTATAATGCGTATGGAAATCCCCATGAATTTTACTATGGAATTTCTTGAAGAACAAATTCAAAAAACATTAGATGCCAACCAATTGCAACAAGCATCGGCTCGAGTTAAATTAATGGTGCAACGGCAACAAGGTGGCTTGTATTTGCCAAACAAGAATTCAGTTGATTTTATTATAACAACCCAAGCTGTACCAGATGACTTTTATGTGCTAAAAGACGATTTTTACGAAGTCGATTTGTTTAAGGATTATTATGTGTCACCCACTTTATTATCCACTTTAAAAACCAACAACAAAGCCATAAATGTGGTGGGAAGTATTTATGCGAAAGAAAACAATTTGCACAACTGTTTGCTTTTAAACACCAATAAACATGTTATTGAAGCATTAAACGGAAATGTTTTTGTGGTAAAAGATAAGGTGATAAAAACACCGCCAATGGCCGATGGTTGCTTAAAAGGCGTTATGCGCAAACAACTTATTGATATTGTAAAAAAGATGCCTGAATACGAATTGGTTGAAGCTTCCATTTCGCCATTTGAGCTTCAAAAAGCAGATGAGATTTTTATCACCAATGTTATCGTAGGCATTCAGCCCGTAACAAAATACAGAAAGAAAACATTTAAAAACGAAGTGTCTAAAATGCTATTGCAAAAATTGAATGTAAAAATAAGATTGAGCAGCTCGAATTAAAACTATCTAAAGTTGAGTTGTTTTGTTGAACTTGGGATTTAGTTTTTGGAATTTGATGTTTTTAAAAATTTGGCATCAATTGTAATTTGGGTTTTCGGGCGCATTGGACCAAATGCTGTATTCGCCACCAAACTCCAGCATTTTTTCCTTCCAAAACGATTCGTAATTTTTTTCAATAATATGCTCTTTGTAAATATTATGGGTAACTACCCACGAATTGGCTTTTAATTCTTCATCCAACTGATTGATTTCCCAACCAGAATATCCAAGAAAAAAACGAATATCGCCTTCTTTTATAGAGCCACTTGCAATAAGTTCGGCTACTTTACTAAAATCGCCACCCCAGTAAATACCCAAAGAAATCTCAATACTCTCAGGAATTAAATTCGGGACTTTATGAATAAAATATAGATTGTCTTGCTCTACCGGACCGCCATTGTAAACTTTAAAATCGGCCTCAACATCCGGTACCAAATCACTGATAGTGTACTCTAACGGCTTATTCAGTATAAAACCTATAGAGCCCTCATGCGAGTGATCTGCCAATAAAACTATGGAGCGATTAAAAGAAACATCTCCTATTATTGCAGGTTCTGCGATTAACAAATCACCTTTTTTGGGTTTAGTTGTAATCATACTGTCGAGGAATTTATCAATTAAAGCTAATATTTTTTTATTTAAAATGCAACTGTTTTACCATATTCAACAAAAAATGCCTTCAATTACGAAGGCATTTAGAGAATATATTTTGCTAAATATTAGTTTACTGCATTTGATAAATCAGATCCAGCTTTAAACTTTACAACGTTTTTAGCTTTTATTTTGATAGTCTCTCCTGTTTGAGGATTTCTTCCCTCTCTTGCAGCTCTTTTAGAAACTGACCAAGATCCGAATCCTACTAAAGAAACTCTGTTGCCTTTTTGTAAAGCTCCTTCAATTTCAATAATTGCGCATTCTAAAGCTTTCTTTGCAGCTGCTTTAGTAATTCCTGCGTGTTCTGCCATGGCATCGATTAAATCTGTTTTGTTCATAATATAAAATTTAATTATTAATAAATTGATTAAACATTTTTGTTAAATCCTTTACAAATTTATACGGATTATACTACCATGCAAGTAATAGCAAGGGAAATACCCGCTTTTGTTGATAACTTAATACTTTTGTTAATAAAGACAATGCGTTTTGTCGATGTTTTTAAAATATGAGTGAGAATGAGGGTTTAGAGCACTTTAGCATCGCCCTGAAAAGCATACCCGTTTAAAAGCGATTTTATGTCCATTGTACGCTTACCCGGAAGCTTAATTTCCATTATAATAAGGTAACCGTCTGTAACAGCAACTTTTACTTCTTTTTTGTTGGAAACCACAGTTCCTATTTCTAAGGCATGGGCTGTTTTTTCTTTTTCGGCTTTATAAATTTTAATGTCCAAGGTTTCCTCACCATTTATTAAAGTACACCATGCAGCCGGATACGGACTCAACCCACGAATATGATTATAAATATTATCCAAAGTATCAAACCAATCAATTTTACAATTGTCCTTATTTAGTTTATGGGCTGTTTTTATAGCATCGTTATCCACTTGAGGAACCGTTTTTACATCGCCCTTTTCAATTAAATCAACGGTTTTTAAAACCAGTTGACTGCCCACTGCCATCAATTTGTCGTGTAAACTGCCAGCGTTTTCACTAGAATCAATCGCCACTTCTTCCTGAAGAATCATTTCACCGGTATCAATTTTCTCATCAATAAAAAATGTTGAAACGCCGGTTTTGGTTTCTCCATTTATAATAGCCCAATTAATGGGTGCGGCACCGCGGTAATTTGGCAGTAACGAAGCGTGTAAATTAAAGGTGCCGTATTCGGGCATTTGCCACACCGCTTTGGGTAACATCCTAAAAGCAACAACTATGTTTAGGTTGGCTTTTAAGGCTTTCAGCTCATCTAAAAAATTCTCGTTTTTTAAATTTGTGGGCTGCAAAATGTTTAAGCCCACAGAATTTGCATATTGCTTTACCGCACTTTCGTTGAGTTTTCGTCCACGGCCAGCAGGTCTGTCGGGCGCCGTAATAACGCCAACAATAGTATAGTTGTTTTCTACCAATGTTTTTAAAGTCGCCACGGCAAAATCTGGCGTGCCCATAAAAACAATTCTTAAGTCTTTCATTTTCATTTATATTTAAAATTTGGGCGTTCCCCTGCGGGTCGGGCTATCCATTACAATCTTTTTGCTCGTGCCTCACAAAAAGGATTTCCATTGCTATCCCTAACGCGTGTATTTGCTAACTTCTGTTTTTTTTTTAATAGCATATTTTATTTTTGGAGAGGTTCGTTTAACGGTTTTATGTATGATTTCGTTGCGTGTTTTAAGCACCTGATTCAGCAAATACAATCCTAATAGAAAATCCGCGGGGATTGTCGTAAGTAGGCTAGAACTAGCAATAAATTATAGGATGCTTTGTTGGCATTAGTTTTTTAATTCCGTTAATGTTTTTATGTTTTCCTCCGACATTTTATGTGCTATTGCAGGTTTCTCATACATTTGATGTTCTCCGTCTTTTATATTTCCTAATCTTATATGTTTTGTAACTGAACCTTTATTTATAACCCTAACATAAGAACAACTGTCTAACCATTTAATCCGATTGAGTTTGTCCTCAAATCCAACAACTTTAACTAGTTCATAATCTTTGTTGTTTTCCGAATATCGAATAATAGTATCAATTCCATTTAGGAAAGTCCCATATTTTATTTTATTACAATCTATTGGACTAGAAACAAATTCGATTTTATCTCTTTCTATTAAGGACTTTGGTTCGCTTTTATTATGGTCAGTGAAAAAAACTTGATTAATGATTAGAAATATAGGCATTCCAATACTAAATAAAATATGCGTGATATAAAATCCGATAGCGTTAATTACAAAACTTTCTTTTTTATTAATTGCAGCATAAACAATTAAATACATGAATAAAATTCCAGCTATTATTGCAGTCCAAGTCCGAATTGAGTCATTAGAAATGAAATCAGCATTATATCCTAAAAGGATGAACAAGTAAAATAAAAATCCAAAGAAAATTGGACGGATTATTGGTTTCAGGATTTCTTTCATTTAAATTAATGCTAATGCTAATGCTAATGCTAATGCTAATGCTAATGCTCAACTGATATAAAAATCGTTTTAATGTTTTATATCCGCCGTTAAACGAAATTAGCTGAATTTTCTTAGATAGTCAAGCATCACAATAAATAACCTCATTTTATGTACGGATTAATGTATACGTATTAGTTGGTGTTATTGTAATCATATTGTGCTCTAATAGCAATTTCAAAACCGTTTTAATGTCTTTTTCTGAAGCTTCAATGGTTGTATGAATTTGACGTGATGATAACTCACCAGTCTTTAATAACTCAATAATACTATTTTTCAAAGATTTTAAATCTTGAGGGGCTTTCTCTTTTTTGTTTGCCACACAAACCGAACAAATGCCACAAGGTTTCACGTCTTTTTCACCAAAATAGGCGAGGAGCTGCATGCTTTTGCAAACCGTATCGTTTTCAACATAATCGAGCATACTTTTAACTTGCTGCTGTTTTAATTTGTTTTGTTGCTCGATAATAGAAGCGATGCGATTGATGGTTTTATCATCTTCGCGCGGTTGTATAAAGGTAATCTGCGCATCGGTTTTTGCCAAATTAAGCGTGATGATTTCACGGCTTTCCAACTCGTGCAAAACATCAATTAATTTAGATTCTGTTACCGAAGCCTTTTCAGCGATACGCTTTAAATCAATTTTAGTAACGTGGTCGAAAATGCCACCGTACATTCTCAGTATCGACTTTACTATAATATTAAATTCCTGGTGCGTTTCCAGATAATTAAATAGCGCCCCACTGGAAATAATAAATTGCACCGTTACCTTGTTTTTAAATTGTTTCGATAAGGTAATTACACTATTTCTGTCTAAAATCAACAGGGCATTATAGCATAAAATAGAGCTGAAATTATAGGTTTTGCAAAAGGTATTAAAATCGAAATCGTTGGTTACATATTCGCCTTCGCCATAAGAAATCTGGAAATAACTGCACAGTTTTCGGTACACCTGTTTTACAAAATCTACTGCTGGCAACACTTTTAAAAACTGGTTTTTTACCAAAACAGCATCGCTATTATTTTTTAAAATTACAGCAAAAGCCTTGTCGCCATTTCTCCCAACGCGACCCGCCTCTTGAAAATAACTTTCAATACTTTCGGGCAAATTCAAATGGATTACCGTTTTAACATCGGGTTTATCAATGCCCATTCCAAAGGCATTTGTAGCCACCATTACCTGTTTGCGATTAGCTACCCAATCGCCCATGTGGGCATCCTTTTCATCATTGGAAAGTCCACCGTGGTAATAGGTTGCCCCAATATTTTTCGAGGTTAAAAACGATGCCAAATCCAAAGTTAGTTTTCTGTTTCTAACGTAAATAATAGACGACGCTTTATACTTTTTTAGAATGGTTTCGATGCGGTAATATTTATCTTCTTCATGGTAAACCATGTACGCCAAATTGGGCCTGTAAAACGACTGTTTAAATATTTTGGGATTTATAAAATCGAGCTCTTTGGTAATATCCTCAATCACTTCTGGTTTTGCCGAAGCCGTTAAAGCGATAACGTTTACACTGGGTTGTAATTGGCGCAATAGGGTAATGTTTTTATAAGCGGGCCTAAAATCGCTTCCCCATTGCGAAATGCAATGCGCCTCGTCAACGGCAATTAAATTTACATGCATTAACCGGATTCTATCTTGTACCAATTCTTGCTGTAAACGTTCGGGCGAGAGGTATAAAAACTTGTAATTTCCGTAAATGCAATTATCTAAAAGCGTGTCTAATTGGCTATAAGAAATCCCACTTGTTAGCGCCATGGCCTTAATGCCTTTGTTGTTAAGTTGCTGTACTTGGTCTTTCATAAGGGCAATTAAGGGCGAAATAACAATACAAATCCCCTTTTTTGCTAAGGCTGGAATTTGAAAACACAACGATTTTCCGCCACCCGTGGGCAACAGTGCAAAGGTGTCTTCACCATTTAAAACCGCGTTGATAATAGCCTCTTGGTTGGGTTTAAACGAAGTGAATTTCCAATAGCGCTCCAATATGTTTATGGGATGTTCCATAGTTACATACCAAGGGTGTTAAGTATAAAGTCGACCCTTTTTTCCACAATATCAAAAGGCACGTCAATCAATTTATATTGAAACGATTGATAGGTGTTTTGTAAATGTTCGTGAATTTGTAAAGCTTCCTCAAAACTTTCATAACGCTCGTTATCACTCACATAAATTTCCTGCCAAGGCTTTAAGATAAATACCATGTCGTAATAACAATCTTTGCACACTTCAGTAAAATAGGGCGGATACGAATCGCCAATAAAATCCATGTATGCCAAAACATCGGGCACACCCCGATCTAAAAACACAACCTCGGTATTTAGGTTTTTGGTGTCGTTGTATTGCTGTTCCCTGCCTCTTAAAAGCAATTCGCTAAACAACAAGGGGTTGGTTAAAAACAGTTGGTCGATACCTTCTTTTTTGGCATCTAAAGTAACTTGACGCGAAATTTCTTCAAAGCACAAATAACCTCTATCCGCCAATGCATTAATAATACTGGATTTCCCTGTACCCGGACCACCGGTAATAACTATTCTTTTTGTATTCAAATGGGTAAGATTTATGCCGTAAAAATCGGAATTTAACGCTTATAAAAAAAATGTAAATAAACAGTATCTTTGCAACTTATTAAATAATATTATGAGCACACCTACAAATTCGGAAGAATTTTACAAAAAATTGAAAAGCCAATTGCAAGATACAGCGCTTTGGCCGACCGCATATTTATATAAATTTATTGTTAAATCAGATTTAAAAAAGATTGCTGAAGTTGAAGCTATTTTTGACAATATGGGCGCTGTTATAAAAACAACGGCGTCAAAAAACGGTAAATACACAAGCATATCGGTTAATTTGCGTATGCACAACCCCGATGCCGTTATTAAAAAATATAAAGAAGTTGCTGAAAAAGTAGAAGGCGTTATAAGCCTTTAAAGACGGTTTAAAAATAAGAGAGATATTTTTAAACAGTCTCTTATTTTTTTTTGTATTTTGCGCAGGCATAGCAACTACTTGCCAAATTATAAAATCTACACATTTATTTTGATAGACGAATTAGAGTACAACACAGAGCGTGAGCATTTAATCATTCCCGAATATGGGCGTCATTTGCAAAAAATGATTAACCACGCAAAAACCAGGGAAACCAAAGAAGAACGCAATAAATTAGCCAAAGCCATAATTTCCGTAATGGGAAATATGCAACCACATTTAAGAGACGTTCCAGATTTTCAGCATAAATTATGGGACCAACTTTTTATCATGTCTAATTTTGAGTTGGATGCCGATTCACCCTTTCCTAAACCTACAAAAGAACTTTTTGAGGAAGGTCCAGAACCTTTAAAATACCCGCAAAACTTTCCTAAATACCGTTTTTACGGAAACAATATTAAAACCATGATTGACGTTGCCAATACATGGGAAGCAGGCGAGCTTAAAGAAGCTTTGGTTTATACCATTGCCAACCACATGAAAAAGTGTTTTTTAAATTGGAATAAAGACACCGTTGAAGATGCCGTAATTTACGACCATCTCTACGAACTTTCCGGTGGGAAAATAAACCTTAAAAATTCAGAAGAAGACCTTTCGGATGCTTCGAGTTTAATGCGTTCCAAAAGCAAATATTCTGGTAAAAAAGGACACAAAAAAAGTTCTAACCGCCAGAGAAAACGTTATTAAGCGCATTTATGGGAACATTTAAAATTGAAGGTGGCCACCAATTAAAAGGAAGTATACAGCCACAGGGAGCAAAAAACGAAGCCTTACAAATTCTATGTGCGGTACTGTTAACGCCAGAGCGCGTTACCATACATAATATTCCAGATATTATCGATGTTAATAAACTTATTGGTTTATTAAAAAAATTAGGCGTTAAAATCGAAAAGCTAAGTAAAGGTACTTATACCTTTCAAGCCGATACCGTTAATTTACAATATTTAGAATCTCCAGAGTTTAAAGAGGACGGCAAAGGACTTCGCGGTTCTATAATGATTGTGGGCCCATTGTTGGCACGCTTTGGTAGAGGCTATATTCCAAAACCCGGTGGCGATAAAATTGGTCGTCGTCGTTTAGACACCCATTTTGAAGGCCTAATTAAGCTCGGTGCCAAATTCAGATACAGCAAAGAAGAGCAGTTTTATGGCGTTGAAGCCGATAAACTAAAAGGCACTTACATGTTGCTTGAAGAAGCATCGGTTACGGGTACCGCCAATATTTTAATGGCAGCCGTTTTGGCCGAAGGACAAACCACCGTTTACAATGCTGCCTGCGAACCCTATTTACAGCAATTGTGTAAAATGCTGAATCGCATGGGCGCAAAAATTAGTGGCGTAGGGTCCAACATGCTTATTATTGATGGTGTTGACAGTTTAGGCGGCACCGAACATACCATGCTTCCGGATATGATTGAAATTGGAAGTTGGATTGGTTTAGCGGCCATGACCAAAAGCGAACTCACCATTACCAATGTTAGTTGGGACGATTTAGGCGTAATTCCAAACGTGTTTAGAAAATTGGGCATTACCGTTGAAAAACAAGGCGATAACATCCATATTCCGGCGCATACCGATGGTTACGAAATTCAAAATTTTATCGATGGTTCTATTTTAACCATTTCCGATGCACCGTGGCCTGGGTTTACACCAGATTTATTGAGTATTATTTTAGTCGTTGCCACACAAGCCCGAGGCAGTGTTTTGGTACACCAAAAAATGTTTGAAAGCCGTTTGTTTTTTGTGGATAAGTTGATTGATATGGGCGCAAAAATCATTTTGTGCGATCCGCATCGTGCCACCGTTATTGGTCACGATTTTAAATCGACCTTAAAAGCCACCACCATGACTTCGCCAGATATTCGTGCGGGCGTGTCCTTATTAATTGCTGCCTTATCGGCAAAAGGGACGTCAACCATTATGAATATTGAGCAGATTGACCGTGGCTACGAAAACATCGACGAGCGTTTACGCGCTATTGGTGCGCATATTGAGCGGGTACAGTAGTTATTTACATCATTTATTATCCTTAATTTCGGATAAATAATAAAATTCCTTATTTTTTTCTATATTTAGAAAACCCTAAAGTCTCTCATAGTGTAAATAAATTAATAGTGCATTAATTAACCATTATGAATACGATAAAATCATCTGGAGTTGACTGTTTTGAGGATATTAACCATCTGTCACAGTGCTTGGGTGAGAAAATAAATAGGGCAGAGGGTTTTTGCAGCACTCATGTAAATCCGTCTTATGGCGAAGGCTTAATAACAGCCACCAAACTTTCCAAGGAAATTTCAGTTTATATTTTCGATTTTGTACTTAAACAGGATTTAGAGTGGCATTTCAAAAAAGCACCGCTTCGAAGTATCGATTTTATCTTTTGTTTAGAGGGTTCGGCATACCATAAATTCAATGCATATAGTTACGAGCAAATTAATTTCAGGCAAAATTTTATTGTAAGTCGGAATAAAAAATCGTCGAGCACCATTAAATTCGGGGCGCACACACCTATAAAAATGACCCTGATTTCGTATAAACCCGATTTTAATAAAATAGGAAGTAAAGATGATTTTGGTTTGCGTAAATTAGCGTTTAGAATTTTATCCGACACCTATTTAAAAGAAGAAGATTACCGTTATTCGGGAAGGATTTGTTTCCGAACGTCCAATTTCGTCAGTGAGGTTTTAAAGTATTCCTTCGATTCGTCGTCCGAAATATTGTTTAAAGAAGCAGCCATTATTAATACGCTGGCATCGCAAATAGATAGGCACGATAAAGGCGTTACAGGGAAGTATAAAGATGCGCCCATCCGCCAGTTTGAAATCGATCAAATCCTGGCCACCGTTAATTTTATTTCTAATAATTTAAGCGAAAACCTAAGCGTGGCGCGCCTACAAAAAATTTCTGGCCTTTCCCCAGATAAGCTGCAAAAAGGCTTTAAATACCTATTTAATAAAAGTGTGAATGTGTATGTAACCGAAAAGCGATTAGACAAAGCCGCACAACTTATTTACGAAACCGATTTTAATGTTTCAGAATTGGTATACAGTGTAGGCTTTAGCAGCCGAAGTTATTTTTCCAAGATATTTAAAAGATATTTTGGGGTGTTGCCCTCTCAATGTGTTACCAATCCACAGTTAATAAATAAAGCCATTGCTAGTTAAACAACATATGTATTATTCTGTAATTTACCGGTCGACTGCTGAATCTCATTTTTCTCAAAAGGACATCGATTATATGCTCTTAAAAGCAAAACAGCACAATAAAAAGCAGGGCATTACCGGTTGCATTATTTACAGTAACAATCAGTTTATTCAAATTATTGAAGGCGCCAAAGCGGCTATTTTGGATTTGTACGACAGCATAAAAGCCGACAACAGGCATTTTGATGTCACCACGCTTATTGAAGCCCCGACGAAAGACATGCTTTGGGACGATTGGTCTATGGCCTTTTACAATTTTTCGGGCACTGCCGAACAGAATAATTACAGCAGAATGCTTTTAGAAACCTATTTTGACAATGCGAACCCTAAAAACAAATCGTCGGAGGTGTTTTTAACTTTGAAAAAGAACATTTTTGAATTGATTAACAATAAGTAATTGGGGTTACGTTTTGATGTTTTTTGTGCTTGTTTTGAATGTTTATGCTATTTGAAAACCACTGAGAGGAAACTAGTTGTTGCGGTATCGTTTTTTATGTAATTTTTAATTTTTGGAGTTACGCTTATCGGTCTCGGCTATGAGTAGTTGCGTGGTTTAGCATTTAACTTTGCAAGTACACACCAAACTGAAAATCCGCGAGGATTTTCAGAAGTAGGCGAGAACAAGCAATTACTTTTAGCCATTGTTGTGTGGCGTTATTTTTTACTTAAAGCTTCTTTTAATTTTTCTCCTAATATTCCAACTGTTTTATTCTGCATAACCTTTTGAATATCATTATCATATTTTTCTGGACTTTCTATAAATTCAATTTTATTTAGTTTATAAATGAATGGATTTTGATAATTTTGAGGCATCTCGGAAATAACTTTATGACACACTTCCTTTCCAACTTCTCTTTTATTTGTGCGAATACAAATTTCAATGAAGTGTGTAAGACCGTCTAAAACATAATTTCTACAATTAGCAGAAAGGGTCATAAGGTCAATCTCTTTAATAACCTTATAAAGATGACCACCAGGATATTTAAAAATATCTCTAAATCTTTCTCTTTGTTCTCGATAAAGAATATCATATTGACTTTTAGTAATCTCTTTAAATCTTAACTTACTTTTTAATTCATCCCTTTCAGATACAACGAGTATACTTTTGTAAGTCATTAATATTCCCAGTAATTCCAAATATGTTTCTTGATTTATTTTTGGTTTAGTTGTAAAATAATCTTGAATAATTTGAACTGCTTTATATCTTGACTCATCACTTCCTTCAGACCAAGCACAGGTTGCATAATTCCTATTGTAGTCAGAGTCTTTTCTAAATATTTGAAAATAATCTTGGTATAGCTTTAAAGCTTTATCAAATTTATTTTTATGAGTAATTAAATAAGAGGCAAAATTTAATAAAGCCAATTTTTTAATACTATATGGTGCTTTTTCCCTGTTTAAAATATATCTATATCTATTTTCAATTTCTGTTTCAGATTCTATAAGTCTACTAGCATCTGCATTTTCTAATAAAGCCGTTTCTGTTGAAGAGCCTTTATCTGTATTAATTAGATTAAATCTATTGGTTATATTTCCATCAAATTCAGAACCTTTATTTAAGTAATAAAGCTTCATTAATTTATAGATTTCAGGTGAATATACTTTGAAAAAATCCTTGTCTTGAACTGTAATTATTTTAAGTTTTATTAGCTCATTAAGAGAATTTTGGAATTCATCTTCCTTATCCTCCATACTCAAGATAAACTTTAAATTACTTGTTAAGCCTGATAGGTCATTTTCATCTACAAGCAAACTGATAGCCAAAAACATATTTTTGGCATCAGTGGATAGATAATCATAAATTCTATCATAAAGAAAGTTTAAAGCCTCTTTTGTCGTTTTAATTTCTGTGTTAAGAGCATCAAGAATAGAACCTTTTTGGGCAGCGAATATTGCAAGCTGTAAAATGAACAATGGACGACCAGAAGTTATTTGAAATATTTTCTTTTTAATTTCCGCTTTTTTTAATTCCTTATCTAATAGTTTAGTATTGTAAGAAGGTATTTCATTATATACAGCTTCCTTTAAAAATATTATAGTTTCATTTTCGTCAAGTTCCTTTGTTTGAATTTCTTCACCTGTGATTAGAGTTGCGGCTCGAGTTGTTAAAACTACCTTATGATGATTTATATCAAGTTGTTTAATGAAAGTTACAATTCTGTCCTTTTCATTTTTGGTAAAAGTTTCAAAATCATCAATTATGATTAATAACTTTCCTTGGTAGTTTTTTACAAGTTCAATGTCAAAATCTGCATTATTGAAAATAATACTATTAACAGTAGATATTATGTCTTCTAGTGATGATATACCATCATTTATAGGATTTATTTTACCTTGATAGTAATTGTAATATCTGTCTTTAGCTGAAAGAAAAATTATATAGTCAAATAATTTTCTTTCTTGATTACAAAGTATTTCACATACTCTCTGAATAGAGGCAGTTTTACCAACTCCTCCGTGTCCCCATATAGTAGCAAATACTGAAGAACGATTTTTAGAAAGAAACTGAATTATATTTTTTGTAATGCCTATGTCTATATACTTCTTGAAATTATTTTCAAAAAGGTTAATTACCGTACCGTTAGCAGATTTTCTTTTGCTATTATCAGTCGATAATGATAGCCTTTCAAATTCTAAAACATCAGACGTTAAATGAGCTGTTTTTAATAGTCTATTATATTTTGTGCGACCTGTTAGTTTTTCTTCTATTGAACAAAAAGAATAAAATTCTGATTCACTTTCGATAAGTATGAAAGGTGAAATTCTTATATAGTTATTCTCTATAGTGTAGAGATAAATATCTCCAATTTCAAAATCAAATATCTCTTGTGGACAAGACCAAGCCAAATAAGTAACGCCATCGGGTTTATATGAAATACCCTTAAATAAATTTTCTTCTTTTTTGGTGACCTTGATAATGTCACAGTTATCAAAAATAATGTTCAAATTTTTTGTTTCTAACTCATCAAAGAATTCTTCGAAGAACTCAAGATATGCTTCGGTGTCATCATCAAATGAATAACCGTGTCCAATTTTTTCATTTCTAAAGTTTGGATATTTATCTATGAAGTTTGATAACTTCTTTAATTTTTTATTGCCAAAAAATTCATTTTCTATATCTAATTTTCTGATAATTGAAACGATAGTTCCTATGGATGGCTTTAGGATACAGTTTACAACATATTCTCTTTCATTAATATCTATAGAACTCCAATTTTTATTCCATAAATAAGCCAAAACATAGATTAAAGAAAATTCGAATTTAGATTGGTAATAAACTCTTAATTCCGAATCTTGAGAATCCGATTTTAAAAAATTAATTCTTTTTTCTATTTGGTTAAATATGTAGTTCATTCTTTTCTTGGTTGGTTTTTAATGACACACAACGTTTTAAGATATAAATCGGTTTTAATGATTTATATCTACCGATAAGCGAAGTTAAATTTTTTTTATAAGAAAATCAATACGTACTACTACGTATTTTTACCTAAAACAAGCCCGTAATATCGCCCTCATCGTTAATATCGATGTTTTCAGACGCCGGATGCGCCGGTAACCCGGGCATGCGCATTATATCGCCCGTAATCGGGATTAAAAAACCGGCACCTGCGGCAATTTCAATTTCCCTAACGGTAATGATAAAATCTTTGGGGCGCCCTAATAACTTGGGGTTATCGGACAGGGATTTTTGGGTTTTGGCAATACAAATGGGTAAGTGGTCCAAACCTAAATTGGCAATTTTCTTTAAATGGGCTTTGGCTTTTGTGGTGTAATCCACATGTTCGGCACCATAAATTTCGGTAGCAATGGTTTCTATTTTATCGGTAACGCTGGATTCCCAACTATATAACGGCGTAAAGTTTGAGGTTTTGGCTTCTACCACATCAATAACACATTGCGCCAACTCCAAAGCGCCTGCGCCACCTTGGGCCCAAACATCGGCCAAGGCCACTTTTACGCCTTTGGTATCTGCAAAGTCTTTAATCAATTGTATTTCGGCATCGCTATCCGAGGTAAATTTATTGATGGCTATAACGGGCGACACCTTAAATTTTGAAATATTTTCCAAGTGTTTTTCCAAATTCGGCAAGCCTTTTTTAAGCGCATCGAGATTGGGTGTGGTCAAGGATTTTAAATCGGCACCGCCATGGTATTTTAACGCGCGAATGGTGGTGGTAAGCACTACGGCTTTGGGTTTAAGTCCCGCACTTTGGCATTTGATATCGAAGAATTTTTCGGCACCTAAATCGAAACCAAAACCGGCTTCGGTTACCGTATAATCGGAATGCGACATGCCCATAAGCGTTCCAATTACGGTGTTGGTGCCTTGGGCGATATTGGCAAAAGGCCCACCGTGAATAATGGCAGGATTGCCCTCAATGGTTTGCACTAAATTGGGTTTTATGGCATCTTTTAATAGGGTGGCCATCGCGCCTTCGGCTTTTAAATCTTTGGCATAAATGGGTTCTTTGTTAAAGGTGTAGCCTATAAAAATGTTGCCTAAACGTGTTTTTAGGTCGGTTAAATTTTCAGCCAAACAAAGAATGGCCATAATTTCAGAAGCTGCGGTAATATCAAATCCCGTTTCCCGAGGTATGCCCGATGTGGTGCCGCCCAAACCAACAATAATGTGCCTTAACGCACGATCGTTCATATCGATAACACGTTTCCACCCGATGGTTCTGGGGTCTATCAATAAGGAGTTTGATTTGCTTTGAATGTTATTATCAATGAGTGCCGATAGTAAATTATGAGCCTTTTCGATGGCCGAAAAATCGCCCGTAAAATGCAAATTGATATCTTCCATAGGCAGCACTTGCGAGTATCCGCCACCCGTAGCACCGCCTTTAATGCCAAAAATGGGCCCCAAAGAGGGCTCTCTTAAAACCACTGTGGTTTTTTTATTTAAACGATTTAAACCTTCCGATAGCCCGATGGAAATGGTTGTTTTGCCTTCGCCTGCCGGTGTGGGCGAAATGGCCGAAACCAGTATTAAATTACTGTTATTCGCGTTTTGTTTGTTAAGGGCTTGTAAGGGTAATTTAGCTTTATACTTGCCATACATGTCAATGTGTTCTGGGTCGACCCCAAATTTTTCGGCAATGGATGTAATGGGCTTCAACGTAATGGTTTTTGCAATCTGTAAATCGTTCATAAAGCGTAAATTTAAATTATCAAAAAATTATAATACCATGGTAAAAATATGGTTTTTAGATACTATATTTTCTGATTTTTATCATATAAATATAACATGTTTTATCGACACATAAGCGCATAAAAAAAGCCTCAAAAATATGTTTGAAGCTTTTTTGTTTTTTTTGAAAATAATCACATGGTGTAAAAAAACTGTTCGTTAACTATTTTGCCATTGTTTACTTTAACTTAATTGGTTTTGTTTTGGGCGTTACCCTGCGGGTCGGGCTTTCCGTTGCAATCTTTTTGCTCGTGCCTCACAAAAAGGATTTTCACTGCAATCCCTAACGCGGGCTTGTTTGCTAGCCTAAGTTTCTTAAACTAATAACCGTTCTGTTTTATAGAGGTTCTTTTCACAGAGGGTGTATTTTTTAGCTTAATCCAAAGCACTTTTATCATCTGCTAATTTCAAGCTCATTACTAATTTTATCTATTAGGCTAGCTGCAAATATTTTTTGGCTATTGTATATTTCCATTTGATTATTTAATAAATCAAGTTTTAAATTTATAGAGTTGTGCAGTTGATTCTTTTGTTTCTCATTGGTGCTTTTGGCTTCAAACTTTATAAGCCAAGGTCCAAATATGCTTCTATTATAATTTGATATTGCTTCGTCGATTCCTTTTTGAATATCTTCAGTGGTCCGATAATAAAGAAAAATATCTTCTAAAAGATAATTACTCCTGATAATTTCGATATTTCCAGATGAAACTATGTTATCTATGGTTGTTTTATTAGGCGTAAAATGATAACCAGTAATTAAAGCGTTTAAAGCTTCAGTGCTTTTATTTTCTTTGTCGCTTATATTGAAATTAAAAGACTGTAATTTTTTTAAGCTTTCTATAAGTGCTGAATCTTTTTTGATGATCAAATTATACAGTTTGATGTCGGAATTCAAGTTGGTTGTTAAACGATTTAGGTATACAATTTCCTTATCTCTGTCCTTTTTTCTTTCATTCCAGTTATTTATACCTAATGCGATTAAAATTCCAATAACTACAAGAACAATTTCACCGATTGCATATTTTAGATACTTTCCAGTATTACCTTCAGTAAGTAAATTTCGTCTAATTTTTCTAAAGAATTTTATCATTGTTTAGCCGTTTCTGAAAATAGAGCAAGGTGCTTTTAAGAATACGAATTCGTTTTTAATGATTTATATTTCCTGTACTTAAATAAGTTAAGCACAAGTAAACGAAACTAGCATTTTTTTCTTAGAAAATCAAGGGCTTCAAAACTTAATCCAAAGCACTTTTATAAGCCTTTAAACAACGCTCCCGGGCAAATTTATGCTCTACAATGGGTTTGGGATAAGTGAGTTCTTGAAAATCGGGCACCCAGGTTTTGATGTATTCCAAATTTTTATCAAATTTTTTAATTTGGGTGGTTGGGTTAAAAATCCGGAAATAGGGCGCGGCATCAACACCGCAGCCCGCAACCCATTGCCAGTTACCAATATTGCTTGCCATGTCGTAGTCGTGAAGTTTTTCGGCAAAATATGCCTCGCCCCAGCGCCAATCAATAAGTAAGTGTTTGCATAAAAAACTACCCACCAACATACGAACGCGATTGTGCATAAATCCTGTTTTATTTAATTGCCGCATGCCCGCATCAACAAAAGGATAACCTGTTTTGCCTGCGCACCACGCTTTAAATTCAGCTTCGTTATTACGCCACACAATGCGGTCGTATTTGGGTTTAAAACTTTGGGTTTGCGTTTGCGGAAAATGCCAAAGTATTTGCATAAAAAACTCGCGCCAAATTAATTCCTGCCAAAACACCTCGTTGGTTTCGGCTATGGCTTTTTTAACCATTTTTCGGATGCTTACCGTACCAAAACGCAAATGCGGCCCTAAACGCGAGGTGCTATCTTGCGCGGGGAAGTTGCGTGTGTCTTCGTAAGTTTGTATTAATTGTGGATTGACTTGATAGGGTTCGATGCGCTGATTTGATTTCTCAAAACCAATATCGGCTAAACTTAATTTTGGTAGTGTTTCATTTGAAACTAAATTGTCCAACAACGTTTCTGACTCAAAAGCTTTTATGTCGTTATCTGTAAAGGTTGCTTTCCAACGTTTCATATAAGGGGTGTAAACCAAATAGGGTGTACCATCGCTTTTTACAACGTCGTTTTTTTCAAAAACAACCTGATCTTTATAGGTTTTAAAATCGATGTTATTATCATTTAAAAAGGCTTTTATGGCTGTATCACGAGTTTTGGCATAGGGTTCGTAATCGTGATTGGTATAAACCGTTTCGATGTTGTAATCTTCAACAAGGTTTTTAAAAATTTCAATCGGTTTACCGTGATACATAGCAATGCCGCTTTCGTATTCATTTTTAAGTTTGGTGTTTAAAGCCTGAAGTGTGTCGTGAATAAAAGTAACGCGGGCATCGGTTTTGGGTAAGCTCTCTAATATTTCGGGGTCGAAAATAAAAATGGGAAGTACGGGGTGATTTCCTTTTAAAGCTTCATAGAACCCGTGGTTGTCATCCAGCCTTAAATCGCGGCGAAACCAAAATATGTTTATTGTTTTTTTCATTTTAATGCTATTATCACATCGAGTGATTTTAAAAAAACCGCATCGATATATTGTTCTCGATACATCCCGATTTTAAAATCGGAACACTCGAACTGACAAATTAAATTAATATTTGCCAAATAATGCTTCTAACTTTTTTGTTCTGTAATTAAAAATTTCCTCTAATTTCGGTTTTACCAAAATAGGGTGAACCAGTTGCCCAAGAATACCGAAAGGTAATTTATAATCGATAATGTCTTCCATTTCAATACCGCCTTCAATTTCCTTTATAAAATGCTTATGGTGCCAAAGAGCATAAGGCCCAAAACGTTGCTCGTCAACAAAATATTCTTTGTTAACGCTATGGGTAATTTCAGTAACCCACTTTGTTTTTATGCCCAAAACTGGGGTGACAATATATTGGATAATCTGGCCCGCAAACATGGGTCTGTCAGCCCCAGAAAGTATGTTAAAACCCATATAATCGGGGGTTATGGTTTTTAGGTTTTTTGGGTTAGACAGAAATTCCCATGCCTCGTCTACGCTAATGGGTAAATTCTGTTTTTTATGAAGTCTGTAAATTTTCATCTAATTAATTGTAAAAGAGAATGTAAGCGTTAAGTGAGGTGGCTATACAAAGCCATATAAAATAGGGGAGTATTAATACACTTTTTAATTTCAATTCTTTTCTGAATGACAATAAAAAAAAGGCTACTACTAAAGTTAATGCAAGAATAACGGCTAAGCCTAAAGCAACCAAATGCTGATTGAAAAAGACGTAATTCCAAACAACGTTTAAAGCAAATTGAATACTGAAAAGTATAATGACTTTTGGCGATGCCAACAGTTTATAAAGAAACGCCATATAGATGGAAAAGCAAACCATTATGGTGGTCCAGGCGGCTCCAAATACCCAACCGGGTGGCGTCCAAGGTGCTTTGTTTAAAGAGGTGTACCAACTGGTTTGCGGGCCATTGTCCATAAGCCAACTCCCTATGGCCAACGCCGCAAAATTGATAATTAAAAAGAGGTTGATATATTTAAACAGTTTCATTTTTTAAAATTTCAATTTGTTTGGCAATGGCTTCGGCTTCTTCAAATTTCTTATCACTTTCAGCGCGATTTAAACTTGACAACGTGTGCCATTCTTTCATGAGTTTTTTGAATGTTTTTTGAAGTTTTTCAACTTCGGTTTTCTTTTTAAATAATCCGAACATAGCTATATTTTTAGGTGTTTTGTTATTTTTGAACTCAACGGATTCGTGTTGGAAAAATAGTAATCCACTAAATTACCTTGGGTATCGATTAAATACTTTTGAAAATTCCATTTTACAGAAGAATTTAAACGGCCGTTGTTCACTTTTTGAGTTAACCAAGAATATAACGGATGCTGATTGTTGCCTTTTACATCGATTTTTTCAGTGATTAAAAAAGTAACACCGTAATTTTTTTCGCAAAACGATTTTATACTTTCGGCATTTCCGGGTTCTTGATTCCCAAACTGATTACAAGGTACCCCGATAACTTGTAGGTTGCTTTTGTATGTTTCGTGCAGTTCTTGCAAGGTTTTGTATTGCGGTGTAAACCCACATTCTGAAGCTACATTTACGAAAAGTATGTGTTTGCCTTTAAATTTTGAAAGATTTATGGGCTCGCCATCAAGAGCATTTATTTCAATATTATAAATAGAATTAATATTCATTTTTTTATGGTTGTTTTCATTTGAAAATAAAGTTGATTTAATGGCTTTAAGTAGATTCATAGCTATATTTTAAAACTTACAATACCACAATCCATTTGAAAAGTCTGTCCGGACAACGAAGCTGCTTTATCCGACATTAAAAAAGCTGCCATATCTGCGACCTCTTCAGGGTTTAAAAACTTTTTAAGCGGATGTCTTTCCGTAATATTATCAACCATTTTTTCGTTTCGCAATAGTTTGGAGGCGAGTTGCGTATTAGTGACAGTTGGCGCAATGGCGTTAATGCGAATAGTTGGTGCGAGTTCTGCGCCTAACGATTTTACCAAACCTTCAACCCCAGATTTTGCGGTGGCAATACTCGCATGAAACGGCATGCCCAATTTTGCCGCCACAGTACTAAAAAGCAGAATAGCGGGTTTGTTGCCTTTTTTTAGGATGGGTAAAAAATGTTGAATGGATTTTACGGCACCCAAAACATTGATTTCAAAATCGTTTTTAAAATCGGTAATGCTAAGGCGCGAAATGGGTTTTAAATTGTTGCTTCCGGGGCAATATATAAGGCCGTCGGCATGTTGAATTTCTGGTAAATTATCTGTTGTGATGTCGCAGGTGTGGTGGGCTAAATTAGCATGCTCGAAGTTTGGAGCGGTTCTGCTAATGTTTACGACTTTACTGGAGTTGACTAATGTGTTTATAATGGCATTTCCAATGCCCTTACTTCCACCTATAACAATAATTGTTTTCATAATGGTTTCAGGGCATCTTTTGTTTTATGGCCTGCCCTTGAGCCTTTTTTCGATTTTTTGTTTAATAACCGTTAGGCGTTTCATTAAATCCATTATTTCAGGATCTTTATTTTCTTTATAAACGGCGTTTAAACTTAATATTAAATCTTTAACCTCTCTAGACGATTCAATACGCTCACTGGTAGTTTTAAAAGTGTGTTTGCGTTGCTCGAACTCTAAAGCTTTATCAATAATCTCCATATTTTTTAATCTTTTATCTTGAATTATATAGGTGTGAAATTGTGATAGAATTTCACAATTCGACAATATAATAAAATCTGAGTCATTTCTGATTTTTAGAGAGAAATATTATCTAAAATTTAATATTTTTTACTCAAAACGGTTTCTAAAATCATTAATGATTAAAAAATTAGGCGGTTAATGGCGCTCCTTTTAAGCGCTTTTCTACTTTTCGTTTAATAGCCGTTAAGCGTTTCATGATGTCCATGATTTTTTCGTCCTTCTTTATTTTATATACTTGGTTTAAGTCTAAAATTAACGCTTTTGCTTCTCTTGAAATTTTAACTCTATCGCTCGTTGATAGCGATCTCATTTTACGTTGTTCAAACTCTAGTGCTCTATTGATTAAATCCATAATTCTTGTCTTTAAATTGTTTAATTGTTAAAATAGTATGGCATATTTCAACCAGTTTTAACGATATATTACAAATATAAAAAAACGTTTAACGTATTTTTTTAAAAATTAAACAGAAATATTTATTAAGCTATAAGAAAAACTTATTATGCTTCAGAGAGCTTATTTATCATGCCTTTAAAAATAAATCCGTGAAACGGAAGTACGCTATACCAATACAATCGCCCCCAAATACCACGGGGTCTAAACGTGGCGGTTTGTTTTAAAATATGGTCTTCAATTTTAAACTCCAACCATGCTTCACCGGGTAATCGCATTTCGGCGTAAAGCAATAATTTTTGTTGAGGCTTATCAGCAAAAATAACCCGCCAAAAATCTAGGGCGTCGCCCGCATGTATTTCGGTGGGGTTTGTACGGCCCCTGCGTAACCCGATACCACCAAAAGCTTTATCAATATAACCTCGAATGCGCCATAAAAACGAGCCATAATACCACCCATTTTTACCACCAATGGCCCAAATTTTATCTATGGTTTTTTCGGGATTCTTTACGGGACGTTCTTTATAATCTTTAAAGCAGCCATACTTGGGCACATTAACGTATTTATGCAAATTGTTCCGCAATCTGCCGCTGCTTACCATGGAGTCCTTCCAACTGGAAATGATACTATTTTGCTCAATTTTTTCGAATGCCAGTGAAACCGCTTGCTTATAAGTCAAAGGATTAACCTTTAATATTTCATTGATATTACTGGGTTTTCCAATAATTTGAACCCCCATACTGTCTACCAACGAGGTGGCTAATTTATAAGAGGTTGATGTGACAAAATACAACCAATACGAGGATAACTTTGGTGTCATTACCGGAACCGTTAAAATGTATCGTTTTAGATTTCGAACTTCGGCAAACTGAAGCAGTAGCTGCTTATAAGTTAAAATTTCAGGGCCAAAAACATCGTAG
This sequence comes from Hwangdonia lutea, assembly GCF_032814565.1. GTDB lineage: Bacteria > Bacteroidota > Bacteroidia > Flavobacteriales > Flavobacteriaceae > Hwangdonia > Hwangdonia lutea. The sequence goes on along the minus strand of NZ_CP136521.1, from coordinate 69,502 downwards.
GTTTTGTTGTATAGTTTCGTTTGTCCCACAGCATTACTTAAAAAAGCCAATACATCGCGAACCGCCAATGGTTGGGTTTTGGTGTTTAGCCATTTTGGAGCTATCATAAAAGGAAGTTTCTCAACCAAATCTCGAATAATTTCAAAAGACGAGCTTCCTGAACCCACAATTATTCCTGCCTTAAAAATGGTTGTGGCGTAGTGGTTTGATGCTAGAACCTGTTCAACGTTTTGTCTAGAACGCAAATGTTTCGAGAGTTCTTCTTCATTGGTTATGCCACTTAAATAAATCACCTGTTTTACTTTCGTGGTTTCTAAAATGGTTTTAAAATTTTTGGCACATTTTTCTTCAAGCGATTCAAAATCTTTGGAAGAATTGGACATCGAGTGGATTAAATAATAAGCCACATCAATATCTTTAGGAATGGTTTTGAGTGTTTCAGGCTTTAAAAAATCGGCTTCAACAATTTCTATTTGCGCTTCGTTTTTATAACTTTCGTCGGTACGAAGTTTGTCTCTTACGCAACAAATAACTTGGTGCCCTTCATTGATTAACAATGGTATAAGCCGTTTTCCAATATAACCGGTTGCTCCTGTAACGAGAATTTTCATTTGTGTTGTTTTGATATCAATTCCATGAATTTGAGTTTAGTAAAATGTTAATACGAAACATCGCTATTTTACCTAAAAGTTTTAAATTCATTAAAATGATTGACGACAAATATATAAAAATGTTTAATTAAAACATTAAAATGTTAAACAAAAATTTTGATTTTTTTGGATGCTGAAGATTAGATAAGTAAAATTTTTTTAAGCTTTTGTTAACAATAAAAAGGTTTGTATTGCTTAATTTTATAGGATTGCAAATGACTATTTAAATAACTAATAAAAACTAAAAATGAAAAAACTACTATTGATTTTATTGGCTTTTACCATGTCTTATTCGGTAAACGCGCAAATTGAAACACCACAACCAAGTCCATCATCAAAAGTGGAGCAAATGGTTGGGTTAACGACCGTAAACTTAGACTATTCGCGCCCTGGCGTTAAAGGAAGAACCGTTTTTGGCGATTTAGTGCCTTACGGAAAAGTGTGGCGTACGGGTGCCAATGCAAGAACAAAAATTACGTTTAGTGAAGATGTTGCTGTTGATGGACAAGCGCTTAAAGCGGGATCTTATGCGATTTTTACAATTCCTCAAGCAGATGCTTGGGATGTTGTTTTTTACACCGATTATAAAGGCGGCGGCGCACCTGCTGAGTTAGATGAAAGTAAAGTTGCTGCTAGGGTAACTGCTAAAGTACACCCTATTCCTTTTAATGTTGAAACGTTTACTATGGATATTAATAACATAACCAATAGCAGTGCAACCTTAGAATTTATTTGGGAAAAAACCTATGTAGCCGTTCCGTTTACAGTGCCAACGGATAAAGCTGTTTCTGCGGCTATCGAAAAGACCTTAAATGGTCCAGGGTTTAACGATTATTATGCGGCTGCAACCTATTATTTAAGCGAAGGAAAAGATATTGCTAAGGCTAAAGAGTGGATTGATAAAGCCATGAGCATGACCGATAACCCTCGTTTTTGGCAGTTGAGACAAAAATCTTTAATATACGCCAAAGCAGGCGATAAGGCAGGTGCTATCGCAGCGGCTAAAAAATCTTTGGCTGCGGCACAAAAGGCTGGAAATGCCGATTATGTAAAAATGAATAAAGACTCACTTGCCGAATGGGGTGCCATGTAAATGAGACTTATTAAAGTTATTGACTTTCAAGAAAATTTCAAAGCGCAACGGTTTAAGGTTGCGCTTTTTTATGTTATTGAGTCACTTCGAGTGATTTCGATTTTTTCATCGAAATTGTATCGAGAAGTTGGGCGTTTTAACACGCTTTCACTACTCGCTCCTCCTGCGTCGGGAGCTCAAACAGACCGTTCAATCGTTAACGCGCTTATTTGCTAAAGTTGTTTTTCTATTTCTAGTAGTTGTCCTCGAGTAATCTAATAAGAAAAATTTTACAATCATAGATTTAATAATGCAATCCAATTGTCCTTCTAACGTCATCCAAAGTTTCAATAAGTTGTTTGCTAAAATCAAACGTCATGATGTCGCTTTCCGTTTTTTCGGCTCTTAATAAATTATTGAAGTGCTCGATCTCGTGATTATACCCAATGGTTTTATAATTAAAATCGATGGTTTTTTCCTTGCCGTTTATGTCGGTTATACTAACTGTAGTTGGACCGTGGAATCTAGAATTGATTTTAATCGTTCCGTTTTCGCAATAAAAAATGGCTTCGGTGGGTGTGTTTTCTAAAAAAGAGCTTTTTAAAATGGCTGTAACATTTTTATCGTAATCAAACACCATGTCACAGCTAGAGTCAACTCGGGTATCAGTAAAAGTTGCCTCTGCTTTTATGTTTTTTGGTTTTCCTAAAGTAGAGAGTGCCGCAAAAATAGGGTAGATGCCAATATCCAATAAACTGCCACCGCCCAATGATTTTTTCCAAACTCGGGAGGTTTTAGCATGCTCGGATTTAAAGCCAAAATCGGCTTCTAACTTTAAAATATTTCCATACGTTTTGTTGGCTAGTTCATTCAATACAAATTGATAATGCGGTAAAAAATATGTCCAAAGCGCCTCCATTAAAAGTACATTTTTCTCTTTGGCTTTCGCTATCATGTGTTCCACTTCCTCGGCATGCATCGCTAAAGGTTTTTCACATAAAACAGCAATTCCGTTTTCTAGACACAATAGTGTATTTTCTTTGTGAAAAACGTGTGGCGTCGCGATGTAAATAGCATCAATATTTGGGTTTTTTGCTAAAGCTTCGTAACTGCCATAGGCTATATTGGCTTGGTATTTATGGGCAAATTCGGTTGCTTTTTCCAACGATCGGGATGCCACCCCGTAAAGTTTGGCGTTTTCAACAGTTAACAAATCCTGGGCAAATTTATTGGCAATATTGCCTAAGCCAATAATGCCCCAATTAATGGTTTTATTTGATGTTGATTTTTTCATTGTTCTTTTGTAAAAGTTGAATTGAAACAGCAACTAAAACCACTAAAACACAACCAAATAAGTTGAGCCATAAATAAGGCATCCAATCGAGCCACCAACCAATTATAACGATAGCCTGTGTTATTAATGCTGCCGTAAAAACGGCATTGGCTTTAATGAATTTAAAGAAAAACGCGAGTAGAAAAATACCCAAAACATTGCCGTAAAATATAGACCCGATAATGTTTACAAGTTGTATTAAGTTTTCGGCAAGATTTGCAAAACATGCAATGATTATGGCCACGATTCCCCAAAGTAAAGTGAAAAGTTTGGTGATTTTAACCATGTGCTTTTCATCCTTTTCTTCTTTTAGATTTCTACCGTATAAATCGATGGAGGTAATGGTTGCCAAAGCATTTATTTCGGATGCGGTTGATGACATGGCTGCCGAAAGTATAACCGCCAACAATAAGCCAATTAACCCTTTCGGTAAATATTTAAGGATAAAAGTAATGAACATATAATCCCTGTCGTTGGTTTGGGTGTCTTTTGCAGATTCTTTATACCACGTACTTAATTCCTCTTTTTTCGCTTTGTAGGCTGCGCTGTTTTTTTTGTTATCCAGGGCTAGTAACTCGGTATTTAGCTTGTCGTACTTGTTAGCATAAGCCGTATCGATGGCGCGTTTTATCAAATATTTCGACTCTAAACGATGTGTTTTTTCAATACTATCCATAACGAATAAATCTTGTCGTAATTTGTCATCATCGTGTTTTGAAAGCTGAATACTCAACGCTTTCTTTTCATTGAAAAGTGTATTTTGCCTTTGCTGAAGATTTTGATATTGTTCCGCATATTCCGAAGTTAAAACTTTTTCAGTTGAAGAATCTATAAAATTTAAAGGCGCCGGATTGAATTGATAAAATACAAATACCATAACGCCCACCAATAAAATGAAGAATTGCATCGGCACTTTTAATAGTCCATTAAATATTAATCCCATTTGCATTTCTTTCATCGATTTAGCCGAAAGATAACGTTGCACCTGACTTTGGTCTGTTCCAAAATACGCCAATGCTAAAAAAGTTCCACCAATTAATCCGGACCAAACAGTGTATCTGTTTTCTAAATCGAAGGAGAAATCTAAAACTTCCATGCGACCGCTTGCTCCCGCAATATCGAGTGCTTTGGTGAACGAAACATCGTCTGGAATTAAATTTAAAATGATGAACAATGCCGCAAGCATACCCGCAAAAATGACAAACATTTGCTGTTTTTGGGTAACCGTAACCGCTTTTGTGCCACCGGAAACCGTATAAATAATAACCAAAGCCCCAATGGCAATATTAAGATAGGTGATGTTCCAACCTAAAACTACCGACAAAATAATGGCGGGTGCAAAAATGGTAATACCAGCGGCTAAACCCCGTTGGATTAAAAACAGAATAGCGGTGAGGCTTCTGGTTTTTAAATCAAATCTATTTTCTAAAAACTCGTAAGCGGTGTAAACTTTTAAGCGATGGTAAAGCGGAATAAAAACCAAACATATGATAACCATGGCAATAGGCAAACCAAAGTAAAATTGCACAAAGCCCATCCCATCTGAAAACGCTTGACCCGTTGTAGATAAAAAGGTAATAGCACTGGCTTGAGTTGCCATTACCGATAAACCAATGGTCCACCATTTTGTTGAATTTCCGCCTTTTATATAGTCTTGCGCACTTTCTCTACCTCTGGTTTTCCATGTGCCATAACCTACAATGGTACATAGTGTAACAGCTAAAACAACCCAATCAATCCAATTTAATGTTTGCATATTAAAACGCTTGCATGATTAAATAAAACACTAAAATATATATGGCATTGGCAATTAAAACTATAGAATAAAGTTTAAGCCAAGGTTGTTTTTCTGGTTGGTCTTCTGTCATATTTAATCGTTTAGTTTAGCTTCTAATTTTAAATCTTCTTTACCGATAGAAAGCATATTGGCAAATAATCGGTAGGCACCGGAAACACCTTCGGGGAATTCCCTAAAAAAGCTTAATCCCGTGTATATATAATGGCCTTTACCGTATTTGGCAACTAATAAACTACCTTCTTTAGGCGTTTCATTTTTATCGTTCATGGAAAGGATAGGCGTAAACTCGTTTGACCATTCACCGGGAAAATATAAACCGCGCTCTTGCGTCCAGCCTTCAAAATCTTTTTGAGTGATTTTATTGGGATAGTTAAGGATGGGGTGATCAGGATTTATAAATCGGACTTCGGCATTTTCGTTAGTGACGCGGTCTCTTGATAATTGTAATTCGTAAGGTGCCAATTGGTCAACTTTTATACCGCGACTGGTGTTGTACTGTACAATCATATTGCCGCCATTTTTAACAAAATCGAATAATTGTTGTTGCTTAAATTGCAAGTCGTCCAGTACATTATATGCCCGAATACCAACTACAATAGCATCAAACCTACTAAGGGTTTCGGCATTAATATCTTCTGGTTTTATGGTTAAAACATTGTATCCGATTTGCTGTAAACTCTCGGGCACCACATCGCCGGCACCTTGAATATAGCCAATGTTTTCGCCTTTCTTTTTTATATTTAAGCGAACAATTTTGCTTTCGCTAGGCAACAAAACGGTTTGAAAAGGAATATGATCGTAAGCTATTTCGATAAGTTCTTTGGTGTATAAATTATTGTTGATTGTAACTATTGGACTAATGTAGCCTTCGCTTTCGTTTTTAGGGGGAATAATGGTAAAAACAAGAGTTTGTTCCTCGCCTTTATGCTTTATGCTAACTTTTTGATTTTTAGGATAAATACTCCAATCAGTTGGGTGACAAACTTCAACTGAGCCCTCAAGATTGTCTCTTCCCGCTTTTACAACCACAGTAACATCACGTTGTTTATCATTGTCCAAAATGATGACTTTTTCCGAAATTTTAGCCGAGGCTTCAGGAATGACTTCAAAAGGTTTGTATAATTCGCCTTTTTCAGGTTTTGAATACCGGTGGATTATTGGTTTCGTGATGGTTAAAGGCATATTGTTAATCATAAGATTAAAGTCAACATTATAAATTCGAGGTGTTTCGGGCAAGCCTATTAATTTGCTGTCGGTTACTTTGTACATGCCCAAAGTTCCTTTTTCACTTAACCAATACGGCGTTGTAGGATTCTCATCTGAATTGATTTTTATAACTTCATTAAAATTGTATTTCACATTGCTTTTTAAAGCGATATTTTTTGAAATATTTAAATCGTTTGAATTGTTTAAACTCACCAAATTTATGGGAAGATTGCTGCGGTTTAACACTTCAATATTTAAGTTGATTTTTTCGTTTGGTGTAGCCCAATTAGTATTGGCAGAAACCTCTAAATACAAACCTGCGCACATTTCAATAATAGCTTTTAACTCTTTTGATTTTTGAGTTTTCCAATGTTTGTCTTCAATATTTTGAAGCAGTTTATAGGCTTCAAGCAATTGCGGAATATGCTGCGATGGGTTAATGAAATTGAAGTTTTTTTCAACCTTATATAAAATATCACCAATGGCTTTTCCGCCTTTTACACGATTCCACGATGTGTCGATACCAGCAAAAATATTTTCATCATCGGTTAAAGGTTCGCCTTTTAAAAATTCGATATATTCTTCTTGCGAGCCCCGTTGGGATAAACGCCCAAAACCTTGGCATAAATGCTGGCTACTCGCCAAAGCGGCAACTTCGTTATTCGATAAACCCTTAAGTGGATAGTAGGTGCCAACATCAACACTAATCATATTACTTTTATCAATTTTATCGAATGCTTCCCTGCTGCCATAGCGCCACCAACTTGTGTTGTAAAACAAACGCTTTGGTTGCCAGACGCTAGCGTTTTTTAGTAAATCAGAAAATGCAGATTTATCGTTTGCAAGATCAAAAGCCTCCATACTGAGTAGGGCAGAACTGGTGTGATGCCCATGCGTTGTACCCGGAGTTCGGTGATCAAATCTGTTGATAATAATGTCTGGTTTAAATTGACGAATAGCCAAAACCACATCGCTTAAAACCTCGTTTTTGTCCCAAATGGATAAAGTTTCTTCCGGGTCTTTGGAGTACCCAAAATCGTTGGCTCTAGTAAAAAACTGTTCGCCGCCATCAATTCGTCTTGCTGCCAATAATTCCTGGGTTCGTATAACGCCTAAAAGTTCTCTAAGTTCTGGACCAATAAGGTTTTGCCCGCCATCGCCACGTGTTAACGATAAATAGCCTGTTCGCGCTTTTACATGGTTAGACATGTATGAAATAAGGCGTGTATTTTCATCATCCGGATGTGCCGCTACATATAAAACAGTGCCTAAAAAATTGAGTTTTTGAATAGATTGGTATATCTCTGAAGAGGAAGGGGTTTTGGGTTTTTGAGCATGTAAAAACGTGCAGGAAATAAATATTATAAATATAGAAAATAGGTTTTTTCGCATGATTATTTTGTTAGCTAAAAACCAAATATAACAAAGTATAACAGCCGAAGTGTAGCTTTTAATGTTTCTTTAACTTAAATTTATTACAACCACTTTTTCCGTTTGAAGTAAAAAAGCATCCCAATAAAAAGCACAATCATGACGCCCCACAAAATAAAATAGGCGTATTTGTATTGCAGTTCCGGAATGTACTCGAAATTCATCCCGTAAATTCCGGCAATAAAGGTAAGCGGAATAAAAATGGACGCCATTATGGTAAGCACTTTCATCACTTCGTTCATTTTATTGCTAATGGAAGTCATGTACATATCCATTAAACTCCAAATCATTTCGCGATAAATATCAATGTTTTCAGACACATGAATCAAATGGTCGTAAATGTCTCTATAATAAGTAATGGTCTTTTTATTAATAAGCGGGCTTTCATTTTTTTCGATGCGACTTATAACTTCGCGCAGCGGAAAAATAGCCCGACGAACTTTTAGTATTTCACGTTTTAAGTCCTGGATTTTTTGGCTGATTTCACCGTCGACATCACCAGCAAAAATAGCGGTTTCAAAATCTTCAATTTTATCGCCTAAAATTTCTATAACACTAAAATAATGGTCTACAATAGCATCGATGAGCACGTAAAGTAAATAGTCTGATTTCAGGGTGCGCACACGACCTTTGGCGTGTCTTAGGCGGTCTCTTACGGCATCAAAAACATCACCTTCGGATTCTTGGAAGGATAGCACATAATTTTTTCCTAGAATAAAACTTACTTGCTCTGAAACGATATGCTGATTATCATCGTAATAAAGCATTTTCAATACGATAAATAGATAATCTTCGTGATCATCAATTTTCGGGCGTTGGGAAATATTCACAACATCTTCTAAAACCAATGGGTGAATATCGTAATGATTTCCTAAGGCTTCAATCTGGTCTACATGGTTTAAGCCGTTTAAATTTATCCAAGTTACAGAATCGGTGTTCTTGTATTCAAAACTTTCTTCAATGGTTTGCAGTTCTTTTTCAACACAAAACTCTTTGGTATAATCAAAAGTCTCAATAAATAGTTTTTCTTTAGAGCGTTCACCCGTATAAATAAGGCTGCCCGGGATTTGGCCTATTTTCTTTTTAGAATGATATATTCTCTTTTTTGGCATAATTGAAATATATATTTTTAAAATAGGGAATTTTACACAGTATCGACACCGTCATCTTGATCGACGTTGTCAATGGCGTCTTTTTGAATAAGCGTTACGGCTTTTTGAAGCATAAGATTATTGGGATAGGTTACCAAATCGCCATCATCCAAACGCAAATGCAGTTGAAACGCTCTGATATCTTCTATAATGGCTTTAATGGGAAAATCTTTGTCGTGAATTTCTATTTTATCTCCCACTTTATAAGGAAAATTGAAAAACATAATAATTCCCGAGGTAACATTGCTTAATATAGACCAGATAGCAAATAAGGCTATACCGATTATGGCAAATACCGATGAAAAAATAAGGGCTAAATCCTCAAATTTTGCACCAAATACAAAAGCTTCAACAAGTAGGGCCAATAATAGCAATGCCACAGTTATGTAACGGCGTATAAGCCTTATTCGTGCTTCGTTAATACCGTTTTTGCGGGCAACTTTAGTAATGGTATAATGTGTTATGGCTCTAATAATTAATAGTGATATTATAAAAACACCTGTTGTTATTAATTGGCCTTGCAGTATCTCAGAAAACATCTTTAATGGTTTGGGTTTAACAATGGGCTAAATATACATTACAAATTAATACCACTTTAATTTAATTGAAGCGTATCTCTAAGCACTTCATCTGTATTGTTGTTTTTGTTCCAATAGGCCGATTTTATGGTGTTTAGTTTTGTTGCTTTTGTTGTTAGTGTTTTAGCATTGTTACCAAAACCGCTTATAAAGGTTTCTTCCCAACTTAAAATATCATGCGGAAAATTTGGATTAAAATTAATGGCTAATGTTCGATTTAATTCTGGATATTCAATGGAATAGGTACTACCGGTTAAACGGACTTGAGCATTATATGCTTTTATTTCTATATGCTTTAATCGGCTATATTCAAGCGATGGAATAATTTTCAAACTACCAACGGGTAACGATTTAGGGTCGATGCGCAACTGCGTCCAAAGTTCGTTTTCTAAAATCGATTTTTCAAGTTTGAAATTTTTATCACCTTCACTTTCAAAATACGAATAGGCTGAAATTTCAAATTTATTTTTATTGTTTAGCTGCGCGTAAACCTGTCCGCACCATTCTTGAATAGAGCTGGTTAATTTTATGGCGTGTTGATTGTTTGCAACGGGATAAAACGTACTTTGCATGATGGAATACGGATACAAACCCGTATTGAATTTTTTAGTAGCATTTAGTTTTAAAACCGAAATATTATTTGGGTTTTGGTTATCGGCTTTTACCTGTTTGTTGGGTAAAAAATCTTCGGTAACGTAAATTAAAACGGCTTTTCCTTCGCGTATTTCGCCATAACGGGCTTGCTCTAATTGGTACGACGTAATTTCCGCTTTACCGGCGTACCAGTAATCTTTAAATGCTTGCGATGGTTCTTTTACGGATGTGTTTTTAACCGAAACTTCTGCATCAAAATTAGTAGCTAAATTTTGGGTTTCGTTTTTTTTGTTGCAAGCAGAAAATATTAGAAATAACCCCATAACGGGCCAAATAAGAATTTTGACTTTAATAATCTTTTTCATCTGATTAAATTTTAAGTCTAAATTTACAAATTTATGAAGCGTTTACCATATCATTTAACGTTTTATAAACGGCGTGAACGGGCAATCCCATAACATTAAAATATGAGCCTTCAATTTTTGTAACGCCTATTTGACCAATCCAATCCTGTATGCCGTAAGCACCAGCTTTGTCAAAAGGTTTGTAGTTTTTTATGTAGAAATTAATTTCGGCATCAGACAGTTCCTTAAAGGTAACCTTGGTGATGTTATGTATGGTTTTTTCGTAGTTTGAACTTGTGAAACAAACGGATGTAATGACTTCGTGCGTCGTGTTGCTTAAAGCCTTTAAAATTGAGAAAGCTTCACCGTTATTTCTGGGTTTACCCAAAGCTTGGTTGTTGTGCCAAACTATGGTATCGCTGGTAATGAGGATGTCGTTGGTGTTTAATTCTTCTTTAAACGGAAGCGCCTTAAGTTGTGCTAAATAGTTGCAGATTTCGAAATGCGTTAACCGTGGGGGATATTCTTCTTTTATGGGTTTTAATCGAATCTCGAAATCCAATCCTAAATTTTTAAAAAATTCTTGTCGCCTCGGTGAGGCAGATGCCAAAATGATATTGTGATTTTTTAGTTTTTGGTTTAGCATTTTATTTTATCAGTTTAAGTATGGCTTTGCCATAGTATAAAACTCCAACAGAAAGTATTGAGCAAAGATATAGGCCTGTGCGCAAGCCTAGACTAAAACCTTCTTTAAATCCTTGAACTATCAATAATAATCCAATATACACTAATAAACCAATTCCAAATTTCAGCACTCTTTCAAGCGGGGTCATTTTTTGTGTGTATAATACAATGAAAAAAGGCACAAAAAAACTTAATAATAATGCTCCAGTTCGACTATTAATATTTGCATTTGAATCTAAAGTTAAGAAGCCAATTATTGACATAAGAAGTAAATTTAGCAGAATTAGATATACTCCATTAATTATAAAAGACCCAATTGATTCACTTTTGTTTTTTAAAGCTGTTCTGGTAAAACAGTTGCGATCTATTTCAAGTGCGTTACATATTAAATCTAATGTTTTTCCCCTAGGTACGTTTTCATTATTTTCAATTCTTTGAATTGTTCTTAAGTTAACTTTGGATAGTTCAGCTAATTCTTCTTGGTTTAACCCTCTTGACTTTCGAATTTCGATAATTTTAGTTCCTATTGAATTCATAATAAAAATTTTTATCAAAGTTATTATGTAATCATAAGTCTGATAACGGTTTAACGTGGACATTTTTACGACATTTTATATTGTCGTTTTAATGTCAAGAAGTTTCTGTTTTTTTAAATTTAGGTAAACTTATATAAAAGTAAAGAAAGCATCCCAAATAACATGACCAATTTTAAAACATTGCTAATATGATGATATTCCTTTTTGGTTTTGGCATTAAACGATTTGATACTGATATAAACCAAAGGACCAATAATAAACACCAAAAAATAGACCACCGCTATTTGGTTTTTGTACAACGAATTAATGGTGTAATACGCCACAGCAAATAACGGAAAAAGCGATAAAACAAAAAGGATGTTGCCCGCCCGTTCTCGCCCAATAACAATGGGTAGCGTACGCATGCCAGCTTTATAGTCGCCATCAATATCTTCAATGTCTTTTGCGATTTCGCGAATCAAATTTATAATAAAAGCAAACAGCGCATAGTCTAAAATGATTTTAAAAAAAGTAAAAAGTGTGTGTCGGTTTTCGGTTGTTATTACGGGTAATAATTCAAAAATACCCACAACAACAATGCTTAATGCCACCAGTAACGAAATGATGATGTTACCAATTAAAAGCGTTTGTTTTAAATAGGAAGCATACACATACAGTAAGGCCGAAATAATAACGAATATTGAGAAAAATGCACTTTTGCCAACCGATTGCGATAGGTAATACCCCAAGCCAACACCAATGACGTTTAAGGCTATAAAAAGATTATAAGCCGTTTTTTCTGAAATGGATGTGCCAATAATCAGTTTGTCGGGTTTGTTTACAAAATCGGTTTCAACATCGTAAATATCGTTAATTACATTACCGGCGGCGGCAATACAAATTGTCGCTAAAACCAAAATTGAAATTTGTAATGTGGTTAATCCAAAATCAACGCCAAAAGGTTCTAAAAAAGCGTATTTAATTAATAGTTGCACGAGGGCAATTAGTAATAAGTTTTTCCAACGGATGAGGTTTAAAACGTTCAATATTAATGTTATAAATAAGGGTTGGTTCGGTTGTTAATTGAATATAAAAGATATTCGCGAAAAGTAACGATAATGATAAAAAGAACTAAAATGGTTAAAATTATAGCGTGAATGGATTTTCGTTTTTCTTCTTTTCTGATTTTGTTTTTAATTGTTTCCCTTTCGGCTTTTGATAGTTTTTTATGAGAAAAATTTAGCTGATAATGATTATGGGTTGCTTCATTAAGTTTTTCTTTTAATGCAGAAAACGCTTTATTGGAAGTTTGGTTAAAGACACTTCTGTTGTTTCCAAAACCAATATATCCAAAACCTACGCTATGTCTTCTTTTGTTCCTTGCCAAGACTTAGTCGTATTTTGCACTAAAATTCCCGTTCCATTTCCCTTGAACTTTAAGCACTTGTTCAATAACATCGCGAACCGCACCTTTACCGCCCTTTTTATGCGAAATATATTTTGAAATATTTTTTATTTCAGGTACAGCATCTTGCGGGCAACAGGGCAAACCAATAATTTTCATAACCGGAAAATCCGGGATATCATCGCCCATATACAATACGTTTTCCGATTTAATGCCTTTTTTTTCGAAGTAGTCGTTAAGCTGATCAATTTTATTGTGCGCGCCCAAATAAATGTCTTTTATGCCCAAACCTTTTAAACGAATACGCACCCCTTCGTTTGAGCCTCCCGAAATAATGCAAACGTTAAATCCAGCATCAACAGCGGTTTTAAGTCCATAACCATCTTTTATGTTCATTTTTCTTAACATATCTCCGGTGGTTGTTACGGTTACGGAGCCGTCGGTTAAAACTCCATCAACATCAAAAATAAACGTGGTGATGTGTTCTAAATATTCTTTATAGCTTTTTTCTTCCATTATTGGTGTTTTTATCATTGGTTTGCGCGTTTATTGGAGCACCATGAGTTTGCTGTATTGATTTGGTTAGCAGTTCGTAAATGGCTTTATGCTGTTCGCTTTCTAAAATTTTTAAATGCTTTTTTATGGTTTTTTTGTCGTTGCGTTTTGCAGGACCGGTTTGAGCCATGTATGGCGAAAATTCTTGAACTTTTTTTGCTGTTTCAAGAATTAACGGTTTTAGCAAATCGAATTCGGCACCTTCGCTTTCGGTAATTTCGTGTCCGATTCTATACAATTGATTTGTAAAATTATTTACAAAAACGGCCGCTAAATGCAACACACGACGCTGGTCGCTGTTTACTTTTTTGGTCGGACTGCCTATTGAAATGGCCAATTCTTTTAAAATATGATAATCTTTTTTATCGATGGTTTCAATGCAAATGGGTACGTTTTTAAATTCCATTTCGGCATCTTTACTAAAGGTTTGCAACGGATAAAACACACCGCGTTTTTGCTTTTTGTCAATATCGTAAACACCAACGCTCCCCGAAGTATGAACTACGAGTTTGTTTACAAATGGAAGCTGTTCTGATAGTTCTGCAATGGCATCATCGCTAACGGCAATTATATATATATCGGCATCTTTTAATAGCGATAAATCATCAATAATTTCAACCTTATTTTTATAAGAGCTTATGGCACTTATATGTCTATTATACCATTGTTTTACCATAATATTTTCAGCTTTCGCGAAAGCTTTAAATAGGTGAGTGGCTACATTACCGGCGCCAAGAATTACTACTGAAATCATACTGCTAAAATAGAAATATTTAGATATAAACTTTGCGTTCTTTAATATATAATTTGTTTGATTTTTCTAAATGCTTAATGGCTCTAATTACGGTTTCAACCCGTAAGCCCGTGAGTTCCGAAATTTGTTGGCGCGTTAGTTTAACCTCGTAAATTTCTTCTGGAGATGAGCTTTCCTTAAAGTGATTGAGCAAAGTTAAAATACGATGTTCTGGCGGATAAACCGAAAGTTCCTTCATTATTTTAGCCTTATAAACCATGCGCTTACAAAGCAATTTTGTGAATGTTAAATGAATGTCCGGATGTGTTTTCAGCAAGTCAAAAAAAGTGGCTTTGGGTATTTTGTAAATCACACAATCTGATACACAAAACGCTGTAGCGGGGTATTTGTAATTGCCAAATAATGGCGGCTCTCCAAACGAATTGCCATTACTAAAATAACCCTGTACAAACTCTTTACCATCTTCGGTAATATTGTACATTTTTATATCGCCTTTTTTAATTTGATAATAAAATCTGGCCGTTTCGCCCTCATTAAAAACAATACTGTTTTTGGTATATGTTTTTTTAAGCGCTTTGTAGTTATTAAGAATTTTTAAAGGAATCATATGGTTATGATTTGAATCATAAAAAAACAAAGATATGTTATAGAACTTTGAAGTATTCAAATAAAAAAATATATCATGAATTTTTATGAAAAATCACTGAGTAATTTCAACGAGAATTATATTCTCTATATTCCCTTAAGTATCATATTTCAAAGTTGTGTGGGCTCAATAGCTGCCATGTATATTTTGATTAATAGCACCATTTCAGAATTTTATTTATTGGAATTAACCATATGCGTTATTGTTTCAATGACTTACAATGCAGCAATTATGGCGCATTTAAAACTTAAATGGACATTTAATTTGTTAATTTTATCACTTATTGTCAATATAATTTTAATTGCATTAAATGTAATGCGTTTACAGTAAGTTGTTTATGGGTAAAAAAGATATTAAAACGAGAGATGATGTGTTTTTGTTGGTGTCATCATTCTATAAAAAAGTTAGAAAAGATGCTGTTTTGGGTCCTTTTTTTAATGATATGATTGAAGATTGGGACGAACATTTAGATAAACTTACCACCTTTTGGGAATCGAGTTTGTTTATGACCAGAAAATTGGAAAAGAAATACAGAGGCAATCCTTTAGAAGCCCACGTAAAAGTTGATAGAGCGAATAATAACAGCATTTCAGAATTGCACTTCGGGCTATGGTTAAACTTGTGGTTTCAAACCATTGACGAACTTTTTGAAGGTGATTATGCCGAAAACGCCAAACGACGCGCCCGAAAAATGGGCACATTTTTATACTTAAAAATCTTTGAAGCTAGGCAGCACCAGTAATTGGTTTGTGGTTGGGTTAAAACAGCAAATGAATTTTAACAATTTCTAGTTTAAACTTTCCATTATTAATATATCAAAATCAACTTAAATCATTAAATTTGCACGACCTAAAAAAAGGTAGTTATTATGCAAAATAAACTCGCCAAAATTCTTTTCTCAACGCGACTTACTGCTGTTTTATTTTTAGCCTTTGCGGCGGCCATGGCCATTGGCACATTTTTAGATGCAGGACAAGACACATCGCCAACACCTTACACACGTAATTTAATATACAACACGTGGTGGTTTGAAGCTATAATGGTGTTTTTTGTTATCAATTTTACAGGAAACATCTTTCGTTTCAGACTGTATAAAAAAGAAAAATGGGCCACTTTAATATTACACTTGTCCTTCATTTTTATTTTGTTGGGTGCGTTCGTAACGCGTTACATAAGTTTTGAAGGGATGATGGCCATTCGAGAAGGAGCTACCGAAAATACTTTTTTATCTCAAAAGACATACATTACAACATACATTGATGGCGATTTTGTAGTTAATGGACAAAACCAAAGACGCGTTTTAGAGTCTGAAGTCGATTTTTCCAAACGTTTGGAAAACGAATTTAGGGTGACTACCGATTACAATGGCCAGCCCGTAACCATTGAATTGGAAAAATTTATAGCTGGTGCCGAGGAAGATATAATTCCGGATAAAAACGGAGAGGAATATTTAAAATTAGTGGAAGCTGGCGGTAACGGTTCCCATAATCACTTTTTAAAAGTTGGAGAAGTTGCAAATGTTCACAACATATTAATAGCACTTAACAAGCCTACCAATGGCGCTATAAATATTACCCAAACCAACGATGGTTTAACCATACAATCACCTTTCGAGGGCAGTTACTTAACCATGGCCACTCAAGCCGAAGGTAAAGTGGTAAAAGATAGTGTTCAGCCACTAGTGCTGCGGTCGCTTTATAAAATTGGCAACATGCAAATGGTGTTTCCAAAACCCGTAATTAAAGGTGTTTTTGATGTGGTTCAAAAATCAGAAATACTTAAAAACGATAGCGATGGTGTGGTGCTTAAAGTTACGGCAAATAACGAAACCAAAACTGTTGGATTAATAGGCGGAAAAGGAACTAACAGTGCATTTAAACAAATACAGGTTGGTGGTTTGGATTTTGCTTTTAAATACGGATCAAAGGTATTGGAGCTGCCATTTCATATAAAATTAAACGATTTTGAAGCCGAACGTTATCCCGGAACCGATAATGGATATTCTGCCTTTTCTAGTCAAGTAACGGTTATAGACGAACAACAAGACGATTTTGATTATAAGATATATATGAATCATATTTTAGACCATCGCGGATACCGATTCTTTCAATCTAGTTTTGATCCCGATGAAAAAGGCACCATATTATCTGTAAACCACGATTATTGGGGTACCATGCTTACTTATATCGGATATTTTATGCTTTATTTTGGTATGATGGCTATTTTGTTTGTTAAAGGGTCACGTTTTGGCGATTTAGAAAGACAACTGAACAAAATTAAAGCAAAAAAGGCCAAATTATTACCCATTATATTATTGCTTTTTAGCTTGAATGCTTTTTCGCAACAACATTCTGAAGATGATGGACATAACCACACTAAACCATCAAAAACCCAAATAGATTCTATATTAAAGGCGAATATTACACCTAAAGCGCATGCCGATGAATTTGGGCATTTAGTGATTCAAGACCTTAGCGGACGTATGATGCCCGTTAATACATATGCCTCAGAAATGCTTCGTAAATTAAGTAAAAACAATACCTACGAAGGATTTGATGCCAACCAAGTATTGTTGTCTATACAAGAAAGTCCGTTGCTTTGGTATAATGTGCCTATTATTTATATAAAGCCTAAAAAGGGTGATTCCATCAGGAGTTTATTAGGTATTCAAAAGGAAGAAAAATATGCGACATTAGCCGATTTTTTTACCATGAGAGGCGAGTATAAATTAGCACCTTACCTTGAAGAAGCCTACAAAGCACCGGTACCAAATGGCTATCAAAAAGAATTTAAGGAAACCGATCAGCGGGTGAGTTTGTTGTACAATGCCGTTGAAGGGATGTCCTTGAAAATATTCCCAATTCCAAATGATTATAATAATAAATGGATATCGGCCTACGATTACAGAACCGATAAAGAAATAAACAGTAAAATTGAAGATTCACTTTACGGGAACTTTGTTAAAAACGGATTTAGAGCCTATTTGTTTACACTTAACAAATCGAAACAATCTGGAGATTTCTCTGAGGCTTCAAAACTTTTAGAGGCCTTTAAAAAAACACAACATCAATACGGTGCTGATGTTATGCTGAGCGATAAAAAGATAAATACCGAAGTTTTATACAATAAATACGATATTTTTAAAAGACTTTACAGCTGGTATATGTATGCGGGAACGCTGCTGTTTATAGTCTTAATTGTTCAAATATTTAAAGAAAAAAGCAAAGCTATAAATACAACCGTTAAAGTTTTTAATGCCATAATTATCGGTTTGTTTTTATTGCATACAGCCGGTTTGATTGTACGTTGGTACATTTCTGGGCATGCGCCGTGGAGTGATGCCTACGAGTCGATGATTTATGTGGCTTGGGCTACCATGTTTTTTGGTTTGGCTTTTGGTAGAAAAAGCGATTTAACCATAGCAGCAACAGCTTTTGTAACGGCCATGATTTTAATGATAGCACACTGGAACTGGATGGATCCGGCCATTGCAAACTTACAGCCTGTTTTAAACAGTTATTGGCTCATGATTCATGTGGCGGTAATTGTGGCGAGTTATGGGCCGTTTGCATTGGGTATGATTTTAGGTGTGGTATCGCTTTTATTGATGATTTTTACCACCAAAAACAATAAGCTGAAAATGGATTTAAACATTAAAGAGCTTACCGTAATTAACGAAATGGCTTTAACGGTAGGTTTGGTATTGTTAACCATTGGTAACTTTTTAGGTGGCATGTGGGCCAATGAAAGTTGGGGACGCTATTGGGGTTGGGACCCTAAGGAAACTTGGGCGCTAATTAGTATTATGGTTTATGCTTTTGTAATTCATATGCGATTGGTTCCTGGCTTGCGCGGGCGTTGGTTTTTTAACCTCATGTCGATCGTGGCGTTTTCTAGTATTTTAATGACGTATTTTGGAGTGAATTTCTATTTGGCAGGCTTGCACAGTTATGCCAGTGGCGACCAAATTGTGAGCGTTAAGTTTATTTTAATTGCTTGTGCTATAGTTGCTGTTTTAGGATTTTTCGCTTATCGTGGCTATGCGAAGCATTATAAGAAGTAAATTCCTGGGAAAGCAAGAATCTGTTTGTTTGAAATTTTTGGATGTCCATTCAATATCTTAGTGTATATTTTTAAGGCTTGTATTTTAAAATTTACAAGTTGATTGGGCTTTTTGTTAAGGTTGCTTTTAATCGCTGAACGTAGCGGATTTGAGAATTAATGGCGGACTTATTACGGCATATTGCGGACTTGCCCGCGTTAGGGATTGAGGCATTTGTTGGAGCTCGCCGACGGAGGAGGAAGCGACTGCCGAAAGCCCGACCCCTCTTGCCCTGAGCGGAGCCGAAGGGTTGGGGTAACGCCCAAATTATTAATTAGGAATTAATCTTAAAACGATACCGTAGCCAAGTCCGAATAAAATGGCGAGTCCGAAACTTAATAAACTGCCTATTAATATGTATTCGGTTAGTTTTCGGTCCTTAGCTTTTGATAAATCGCCAAAGCGAAACACCGATTTTGCGGCCAGTAAAAACCCGATGCCTTCCCAATGTTGCGTGATTATAAAGGCGAATACAAATAGGCGTTCCAGCATGCCAATGTAGGCACCGGCATTTTCTAAGGATTCTTCGTTACTATCTTCTTTTAAATACCATTTTGATATAATGGTTCTCATAATTATGGACGATACAACAGTTACGCCCAATAAACATGTAATTAACAATAAAAATGCGGGGTGGTAAAATGCGCTTATTGTAAATTGATATGGTTCGTATATGCTAACCACCCATGCGATTATTATGAAATGGGCGAGTTGGTCTAAGCCAAAAAGTATTCGGTTGTTAAGTGTTGGTTTAAGGTGAAGCTTTATAACATCGATGATATAATGCGATATAAGTATGATTAAAATCCCTAACCAATAACTGAAATTGGCCTGCAACACTAAAATTAAAGCGCCCAAATGCACTAAAATATGCCAGTACAGGAATTTGGATTTGTGTTTGTGTGTTTCTTTATGGGTTACCCATTTTTGGGGCTGCAATAAAAAATCGCCTATAAAGTGCGCCAATATTAGTTTTATAAATAGTGCTAACATAAGTGTTGTATTTGGGTTTTGTAGTAGTGTAGTAGTTTAGAGATTTCATCGTAACCCGCGCGTTTAAGGCCTTGGCTAATATTGCCTTGGGTTCTGTCTAAAATATCTGCCAATTGATTTTGGTTTAAGTCTGGGTTTTCTAAAGTGGTTTTTACTAGAATTGCCGAGGTGCTTGTCCAATTATTTAAAATTAATTGCGCAAGTTCTAGCATGATGTTAATTGTGGTGTCAAACTCATCAAAAGGTGATTTTATTGCGAGTGTTGTCTTTTTAAGAGCCTCAAAACACTCACCAGAGTTTACAAAAGCACTACCGTTAGATTCTGTAATTTTATCAGATTGATATGTTTTTTCTCCAATGCCAATGGCTAATCTTACATCAATGTTTTCAAATTGTTTTATGGTTGCTTTAATTAAAATACAAGCTTTCAATGCATCTTTTGGATCGATTTCCAATTGAAAACTGTCACCTCTGTATATTTCCCATACTAAAGGCGAATTGCCATAACTATTCAAAATAGTTTTAAGTGCTTGTAACCATAGTTTTGGAGAGCTCTTTTTAGAATTTATAATATCGCCTGTTATTATACTTGTCATAAGTTTAGCAAAAAGTATAATTCAAATGTATACATTTTAATTCAAGAAAACAAAATTATTAGCTATTAAACTAATAATTAATAATATTAGCTTTAAAACTAATAATATGAAATATCACTTGTTTTGCAGATAATTCAAAACATCTGCTTTAAAGAGGATATTGCTAAACGTACACACAATACAAAAATTGGGTTTGCTTTTTTCCAACTCAGTTTAAAACAAATACCTTTGCACAATAATTTTTAAAAGTATAAAAAATGAAACTGATTCAAGAGTTTAAAGAGTTTGCCGTAAAAGGAAATATGATGGACATGGCCATTGGTATTATAATTGGCGCCGCTTTTAATAAGGTGGTCGATGTATTGGTGAAAAAGGTGTTTTTGCCACCATTATCCTTGTTAACCGATGGTGTAAATTTTCATGAAAAACGCATTATACTTCGAGATGCTATTGAACAAGCAGACGGTACGATTCTTAAAAACGAAGTAGCCATAGGTTACGGCGCTTTGGGCGAGGCTTTTATCGATTTTATTATTATAGGATTTACCGTATTTATTGTGGTTAAGTTTATGAATAGATTGCGGAATAAAGCACACGATGCAAAAGATAAAACCGTAACAACACCCAAAGACATTGAGCTGCTATCAAAACTTACCGATTTAATGGAAGAACAGAATACGTTGTTAAAATCTAAAAAGTAAATATGGCAAAAACAGGACGAGATAAAAACACTAAAAACAAGGCGAAGCATTCTAAATTAATGGCTCAGAAAAAAAATAAAAAGAAAGCCGAAGCAGCTTTACGAAAAGAACGATTAAAAGCTATTGTTAAAAAAGCTAATGAAAGTTCCAAATAATATTAGCTAAAAACCTTTTTACGATACAATTTCATATTGAATACAAACCCGATTAAGTCCCTTAATACGATTGGGTTTTGTCCGTTTTTTTTAAAGATTATACAAAAGGAAGAATTAGACTTTTGTTTTACCGATGTTCCAATCAAAAAGCGCCATACACTTTGGCTTTGTTAAACAAGCTAATCTTAAAATACTATATATATGCTTATCTTTGATACTTTATATGGCTTAAAGTAATTTTTAAGAGTAAATTTTAAAACAACGTATTATTTAAATTAAAATCCATGAGAACATTTGTATTATTTTTTGGACTTTTCTTAAGCGGCCTCGTAGTTCAAGGGCAAGAATTAATGACCCCAGAACGCCTGTGGCAGGTACAGCGTTTAAGCGCCTTAGGTTTAAACAATGAAGGTGATGTATTGTTTTATCGCGTTAGCACACCAAATATGGAAACCAATGGGTTTGATTACAGCTATTATAAAATAGCTACAAAAGGTGGTGAAGCTGAAAAGATAACTAAAGAAGACGTAACCGTTGCAGATAAAAACATATCGCCCGATGGCCGTTATAAAATGTTTGATAAACCGGTTGCCATCGAAGCGATTCATAGTAAGGATGTGTATCAATCTTTGCCAAAATCCGATGCCTATATTTTTACCGATTTGGATAACAGGCATTGGGATACATGGAACGACGGCACATACAATCACGTATTTTACAAGGAAAAAAGTGCTACCGATGAGCAGGCTATCGATATAATGCCCAACGAACCCTATTACAGTCCGCAACGCCCCTTTGGAGGCGACGAAGATTATATTTGGGCGCCCGATAGCAAAAGCATTTATTACGTGAGTAAAAAATTAAAAGGAAAAGCCTATGCTACAAGTACGAATACCGATATTTACAAATACGATTTAGCTACAAAAACAACCAGCAATATCACAGAAAAAAATCTGGGATACGATACCAATCCTAGCTTTTCAAGTGAAGGGGCATTAGCGTGGTTGCAAATGAAAACACCCGGTTACGAGAGTGATAAAAACGATATTGTGGTTTTGGAAAAAGGTGTAGAACAAAACCTTACCGCACGATGGGATGGCACGGTACGAAGCTTTAAGTGGAGTAACGATGGTAAAAACGTTTATTTTACAGCACCCGTAGATGGTACCATACAATTGTTCGTGGTTAATTATCCTGGTAAAAAACGCATCGCACCAACGGTAAAGCAATTGTCTGAAGGTCGTTTTGATGTTACCGGTATTGTTGCCGAAACCAAAAATGGACTTTTAGTAACGCGTACCGATATGAATCATGCTGCCGAGGTTTTCAGTTTTGATTTGAAGAAGAAAACTTTCCGTCAGGTTACAAACGTTAATACTGATTTTTACAATAAAATAGAGATGCCGAAAATCGAAAAACGTTACGTAACCACTACCGATAACAAGCAAATGTTGGTTTGGGTTATTTTGCCCCCAAATTTTGATGCTTCTAAAAAATACCCAACTTTGTTATATGCACAAGGTGGCCCGCAATCGCCTTTATCGCAGTTTTATTCTTACCGTTGGAATTTTCAATTGATGGCTTCACAAGGCTATATTATAGTGGCCCCGAACCGCCGTGGTATGCCGGGGCATGGTGTAGCGTGGAATGCAGCCATAAGTAAGGATTGGGGCGGACAAGTTATGGACGATTACTTAACCGCCATAGATGAAATGGCCAAAGAGCCTTATGTGGATAACGATAGGCTAGGGGCTATTGGCGCCAGTTTTGGTGGCTATTCGGTGTTTTATTTAGCTGGCATACACAACAAGCGCTTTAAAACTTTTATTTCGCACGATGGTGTTTTCGATAACCGAACCATGTACGGCACCACCGAGGAACTGTTTTTTGTAAATCACGATTGGGGTGGTAGTTATTGGGATAAAGACAATACAGTAGCCCAAAAAGCTTATAACGAATTTAACCCTATAAATATGGTTGCAAAATGGGACACACCTATTTTAATCATACAAGGCGGTAAGGATTATCGCGTGCCTATCGAGCAGGGTTTAAGTGCCTTTCAAGCGGCACGATTGTTGGATATAAAAAGCAAGTTGCTGTATTTTCCTGATGAAAACCACTGGATCCTCCAACCACAAAACGCCTTAGTTTGGCAAACCGAATTTTTTAAATGGTTGAAGGAAACCTTATAAATTTAAAACCCTTTTTCAGATGAAAAAGGGTTTTGTTTTTTTACTACACTATAGTGTTTACCATTTTGAGGCTTCGCCTTTTACAATCATAAAAATGCCGTTTTCGTTGATGTAGCCAATTCGTTTTCTGTTGTTTCTTATTTTTTCGCCATATTCTTCTACTTTGGCTAAACCAGAGACTGGATCGAACGGACCGATTTTTGCATCGGCATACCAATAAAAGAGGGTTTCTTTGTTCACTAAATCAAGTAAAGCATGATACTTTTTATAAGTATGTCCTTCGATACCTTTAAAGCTTACCATCATTTTACCGTTAACTATATTTTTACAATCCCATTGGACACTAATATTTTTCTTGTTTGTAATGATCTCTTTTGGAATACCAAAACTTATAAGAAAATCTGTTGCAGAAATTACAGTCCCTTGTTTATCCATTACATCTAAATATGAAAAGGCATATCCATGTACAAACGGACGAAAAGTCATTCCTGAGTTTTTTAAATCTTTACTATTAATAACAAAATCTCCTTTTTTATTTATGTAACTATAATGATACTGAGAACATGAGCTACATGTCTTTTCATTAGAATAAACTTTAGCAAGCCCGTTACTGAAGTTTTCAGGTTTTTTAGAAAACATTAATGGAACTATAACTTTTCCAGAAGTGTTAATAAATCCATATTTCATTTCGCCAAATTCATTTTTTTACCAACCATTGCAGCGCCATCACAAAAACATTTAGCTTCTTCCCACATTGGTTGAATAATTATCTTGTCATTACTGCTTTTATACCCATATTTACCGTCTTTAAATAAAAATAGAGAGGAGTTTTGCACGCACTCTTTTAAGTACATTGTTTCATTATAAAGGTTAAAATATCTATTTATAGTAAAATTCTTTCCTGTTTTATCATAAAAAGTTATCATATTATTTTTTCTGCTAATTAAATAATTACCTAAATGACTGGTTTGCATATAATTATTTTGCTGAAATGAAATCTCCTTTCCAGTTGAATTGATAAAACCTTTAAATCCTCTTTTAGCACTTTTGCTATTCGTATTTAAAACTGTGAAAATTCCATTTTGAAGACCTTCAGCCATATATTGACCTAAAAAATTATAGTCATTGAATTGAGTAATAAACTTTCCCTTTGGGTCAATCAAAGCTGTTGACATACCCTTTTTAACAATAGCAGCACCATCATTAAATGCACTTAGCTGATCTACATCCAACACCACGGCATCCGGGTGTATGCTACCTGCTTTAAGTTGGTTTGAGTTCTTAGCGAGTTTTTTTTCTTCTGAAGCAGCAATTGTATTTTCGGGATTAGCGTTTGAAGATTTTGAATTGTTTGAAGCGTCTTCTGTTTCCTGCTTGTTTCTTTTCTTTTTCCCAAAAACAGATTTAAATAGTTTGCCTACTTCTTTTACGGTTTCGTTGGTTTCTTCAACAATTTCTTTTGTTTCTTCTATCTTTTTTTATGGTTTTGGTTTGTGCTGTTGAAATATGGGCTAATACCAGAAGTGGATATAGCACAGATATGATATATTTTGTTTTCATTTGTGAAGTATTTTAAATTTCTGATTGTCTTCTTAAGTCTATTTATTTTAGAAAAACCATACAATAAGCTGTTTAATTCTGCATACGCTGCCCAATGCTTATGGGCATTCTAAATTTTCCAAACATTACTTTTCCCTCAGCAATTGTTTTTTTGTCTTTTTTAACTACAATACCCTCCAAACGAAAATCTCCTTCAACAATTCCATCTTTTTTATTTTCACTCTTTGTTAAAGTAATTTGCCCGCTTATGCTATGCGTATATGACTTTGAGTTTTCTGAATTTACAAAAACAGGTTTAGAGGATGCATAGTTGGTATCCCCCAGAGTGAAATAAAAAGAAACAAGAGGGGCGTAGGCGCTTTCTCCTTTATTAAAAGTGTAGGCCTTGTTTGTAACGTGCCTATCTTTTGGTGCCATAACAAAGTCTATTGCTCCAGACTTACCTTTTTTGTTAAGGTATCCAGTTTTCATTGCTGTGATTCGAAGTACTGAAAGATAGTCGTTTTCCCGATCTTTTTCGGCATGTAGCCCTACCCAATCGGGGTCGTTATAACCATCTAAAAAAAAGTATTCGTCTCCAATTGTAAACTCTATGTAATATGGACTATTTGTAACTTCTCTTTTGTTTTTAACTTTTTTATTCTTTTTCTTTTTCCCAAAAACAGATTTAAAGAGTTTGCCCACTTCTTTTACGGTTTCGTTGGTTTTTTTGACTGTTTCCTTAGTGTTTTCTATTTTTTCAACGGTTTTGTTCTGCGAATAAGCACTAACACTTAAAAATAAAATGCAGACTACCGATATTGTTAATTTTAAAGTTTTCATTTTCTTAAATTTTATGGTTTACAGTATTTCCCAATAAAGCCGCCGCCATCCAAACAACCGTTGTCGGTTATGGTTAGTACCTGTATTTCGCCGGCATTGTTTATTTTAACTTTGTTGTGTTCTGTGGTGTATGTCGTTTCGGTGGTGGAACCAAAAAACGTAAGCTCGACCGTGCTGTTGGACGTAAAGTTTATTTTGTCTAAAAACGCACCTTCCTCACCAACATAAGTGCCTTCTAATTTTGTGTTGAAACAGCCAACAAACAAAAGCGCTGTAATACATAGCACGGTGTTTTTTAGATTTTTCATAATCGTTAGTGTTTAATGAGTTTGTAGCTGGCACTGCCCAAATCGGTATTCAGATTTAAAATGTAGATGCCACCGGCTAACCCGCTTAAATTGATTTGCCTGTTGTTTTTGGTTGAACGGAACACGGTTTTGCCCGAAGCGTTGTAAACGGTAATATGTTTTATTATGAAGGATAAATCCGAAGAAATAGTCAAGTGGTCTTTCACGGGATTTGGATAGAGCGAAATACTGCGGAAAGCGGTTTCGCTGATGCTTAAAGAGCCATCGACGGTAAATTCCCTAGAATCGTACATGGACCATTTTCCATCGCTGGTTTTGGCGCGGATGTAAAACAAGTGCGTGCCTTGGGCTAATCCGTTGGTATCGATGTTACTAATAATTTGGTTGTTGGGATTGGTAATCGTTACCGGAAATACCTCATCGTCATTATCAATAAAATATTCAAATTCAGTTAGTGTGGCCTGGTTTTGTGGGCCAACGTAAAACAGCTTTTTGTCGTAATGACTCCAATTGCCTTCGTTGGTTTTTACGCGGATAAAAAGCTGGTGGATGCCAACGGCTAAGTTTTGGGGGATGCCCACCGTTACGGTAAATGCAGGTTGATTGGTAACGTTTAATGTTGTGGCATTGCCAAACCCCGGGTCGGTATCAAAATAGTATTCGGCTTCAGTTATGTTTTGGTTTACATTTTGGATGTGATTTACGTATATCAATTTGCTGTCGTAATGGCTCCAATTCGACTCCCCGTTAAAAACCCGGATAAACAAATTATGGAAGCCATTGCCCAAACCAGTCGTGGAAATGCTATAGCTTTGGTTGAGCGTTCCAGCATTTGTATTTGCGTTTAGGCTGTTGCCAAGGCCCAAACCGGGATCGGTATTGAAAAAATACTCCGCTTTGGTAACCTGTTGTGCCGTTATTCCGTTATAAAAAAACGTTATTAATAGTATTAATAGTAAGCGTTTCATAATACATGGATTTTAATTGGAAGAAGCCGTAATGGTAACCTGCAAGGGTTGGCCTTCTTGTACGCTTTCGGTTATGTTGGTAATATTAACTGTGGGCGTGCCATAGGTAATGCCAAACATGTTAAACAAGTAGCCACTGGCGTTATAGAGACCAATATCTTCGCCATCGGTTCCGGCACCAATGGCTGGAGAGCCTGCTTTAAGGTGGTAATCGTCGGTGCTGGCATCAAAATCATCATCGGTAACATTTTCAAATTGCGGATTGGTGTTGTTTAGGTTTCCGGTACCGGGTAAATCATCAAAAACACTGGCGTTCGGGTTGTAGGTCAAACAGTTTTTAAACTGTATACCATCATAAGGGCTTACGCTACCTGCGTTGCTGTTCATTTTCAATATGATGCTGTTTTCAATAATTAAATCGGTGTTGTTGTTCGATTCGTTTACAATGAGGATTTTACCGGTATAACAAAAGAAAATATTGTTTTTAAGGCTTACCGATTCGGGGTAGGCAATATTCACATCATGCAAAAAAATATTATTGGTCAATACCCCGTTTTGTATCGGGCTATCCCATGAGCTGGACTCGCCCAAATAACGCACCACATTGCCTCTTATAATACAATTATTGATGCCCCCTGAACTAAGACTAAAACCAATGTGATTGATGTAATTGTTCTCGAAAACCAAATCGGTAACGGGCAGTGGGTTATTTATACTAATTTCATCGGTAAAATTCAGTCCGCTAAAATAGCTGTTGGAGGCATTTGGCGTAACATCCATGTTATCGATGTAGCTTATTTTATTGTTTTCGCTGTGCGACCGCCCAATAATATTCAAGGTTTTGTTAACCGTTACATCGCCATAGCTAGTGGCCGATGCCTGAATGTAAAGCGTGTCGTTGTTTTGGGCCGCATCAATGGCATCTTGCAAATTGGCATATACAAAATTGGTCACTTCGGTAATTCCGGGGTTGTTATCTACCGTAATCGTGTTTTGTGAAAAACAGGTAAAAGTTACAAGGGCTGTAAAAAGCGTAAAGAGTTGTTTTGTTTTCATCACAGAAAGGGTTTTTAGGATTAATAGTGATTTAAAACTATGTGAAAACTCTATTAAAACCAATGAGCAATTATTTTCTGTCCTACTTCAATTATTTTCTGCGATTTACAGTTTTATGATAAAAATGTGTTAAATTTAACACAGCCCCATTTTTTAGTTGGTCAATAGCAAAACAAAATTTAAATTATGAGGCGATTATTACTTAGTATTTTGGCTGTTATTGTAACTGTTTCAGTTTTTGGACAGCAAAAAGAAGTTGATTCCTTAAAACAAGTACTTTTAGACAATAAAAATCAAGACACCTTAAGGGTGGCAACTTTAATAAAACTTTCTTACAATATAAATAATATCAATTCAGACAGTGCTTTAGTTTATATTGATAAAGCTTTGCTATTGTCAGAGAAGTTAAATTGGGGCAAAGGGATTGCACTTTCATATAGGCAAAAAGGCCTTATTTTTTATTATAAGTCAGATTATTTTAGTGCCTTAATGTTCTCACAAAAAGCTTTAGAGAACAGTAAAGGTAAGAACAATAGGCTTTTTAACGCCTCTGTTTACAGTAATATTGGGAATATTTACGCCGATGTTAAAGAATTTGATAAAGCATTAAAAAGCTATGAAAAACTGTTAAAGATTTCTCAAGAAGAAAATGCCGTAAAAGACGAATTAATTGCAATATTTAATATAGCAACAGTATATACCGAGCAAGGTAAATATCAAAAAGCGATAACTTATTATTTAAAAGCTTTTGCTTTATCTGAAGAGAATAATTTTAAAACTTTCATTCCAACAATATGTAATAATCTATCAAAAACGTACATGTACCTTTCAGATAACAAAAAAGCCATTAAGTATTTAAAGATGGGTATTCAAAAAGCACAAGATCAAAACAATGTATATGTGCTTGGACTCTTAAAAAGGAATTTAGCTGAAACTTATTTTAAGAGTAACAATCTTTTACAATCGGAAAAATTACTTTTAGAAAGTATAGTATTATCTAAATCCAATAATACTTTAGAGTGGGAAGCACAATCTTTAAGGTTACTATATCAAATCTACGAAAGGCAACAACAGTTTAAAAAGGCGTTCGAGACCCATAAAAAATATGTGGTTTTACAAGATAGCATTATAAATAAAGATACAAAGGCAGAGTTTATAAAACGAGATTTAACTTTTGAAAACGAAAAACAACAAGCTATGTCCCAAGCCGAAATAGAACGCCAAAAACTAATTAAAAACGGTTCTATTATTGGTGGTAGCGGATTAGTGCTAGCAACTTTACTAGTATTTGTTTTGTATTACCGAAAACGAAACGCCGAAACCCAAAAGCAACAAGCCGAGTTTAAAGCCAAAGTTTCCAATACTGAGCTAAAAGTTTTACGGGCTCAAATGAGCCCGCACTTTATTTTCAACGCCCTAAACTCCATAAACGATTTTATTGCCAAAAACGATGTCGATTCTGCCAGTGAGTATCTCATTAAATTTTCCAAAATTATGCGGCAGATCCTCGAGCATTCCACCCAAAACGAAATATCGCTTAAAGACGATTTGAAAATTTTAGACTTGTACCTTCAAATAGAGGCCATGCGCCTAAAAAATAAATTCACTTATGCTATTGAAGTCGATAACACCATCGATACCGAAAACACCTTAATCCCGCCCTTGATTTTGCAGCCTTTTATCGAGAATAGTATTTGGCACGGCATTGCAAAAAAGGAAGGTAGCGGCCATATAAAAATCCGTATAAAACAAGAAAACGATATGCTAGTTTGTACGGTGGATGATAATGGTGTCGGTAGAGGGGCAACGGTAAAAAACCACGATATTAATAACAAATCCTATGGTGTAAACATCACTAAAAACAGGATAGACATCATCAATAAAAAGAAAAATAAAAACGGTAGTGTTTCCTTGATTGATAAAGACGAAGGCCTCTGCGTAGAGGTTAAACTGCCCTTAGAACTCGCATTTTAAATCAATATGATTAAAGCCATAATTATAGACGATGAACAGCATTGTATCGACAGGTTGGTAACCTTGTTGAAACCCCACAAAAACACGGTGAAGTTGGTGGGGCAGTTTACCAACGTAAAAACAGGGATTGACGGTGTTAAAGCGCTAAAGCCCAATGTGCTGTTTCTGGATGTGCAAATACACGACAGCACCGGTTTTGATGTTTTAAGGGCCTTGGGCCATTTTGATTTTGAAGTGATTTTTACAACCTCTTTTGAAAAATATGCGGTGCAGGCTTTTAAGTTCAGTGCTACGGACTATTTGCTAAAACCCATCGATAAACAGGATTTTGATGAGGCTTTGGAGAAGTTATATGAAAAAATAGAAGCCCGGGATTTTTCGAAAAAAGTAGAACACTTGTTAGCCAATATTTCGCAAAAAGACAATCATAAAAAAATAGCGATTCCAACTGCCGAAGGATTGGAGTTTCTCGACGTTTCAGATATTATCAGGTGCGAATCCGATGTAAACTATACCCTAGTTTACACCACATATCAAAAAAAAATTGTAGTGTCAAAAACCCTAAAATGGTTTGAAAATTTATTGGGCAATTGTAACTTTTTCCGGGTGCACAATTCACATTTGATAAATCTGGATTACATAAAAAAATACACCAAAGGAAAAGGTGGCTACGTTACCCTGACCGACAACTCGGTAATTGAGGTTTCCACACGAAAAAAAGAAGGTTTTTTAAAAGTGCTAAACCCTTGATTATATTGTTTTACTGTAACTAAAAGGAGCCCTTTATTGTTTCAAATCGTATCTCGCTAAAATCAGTAATCACCTTATCGGCAGTTGAGTAATCTTGGTTTTTAGAATGTTTGCTATCATACCCCACACAAAAAATATGGGCGGCATTGGCGGCTTTTATGCCATTGGTGGAATCTTCAATAACCATACACTCTTCGCGTTTAAAACCCGAAGCCTTGGCGGCATTTATAAAAATTTCGGGATGTGGTTTCGACGCTTTTAAATCGGCACCACTAAGTTTATCGATAAAGTATGGGTTGAGGTTAAACCGCGTAAAAATTCTATTGATATTGGGCATCGATGCCGAAGATGCCAACACTAATTTTAAGCCGTTTCGGTGGTAATCTTTAATCAATTCTAAAACGCCATCAATCAATTTAAAGCTATCATCATTATCAAATAAATACTTAAAATGGTTTCGTTTTATAGCTACTAATTCTTCTGGAGACTCATTAAGTTTGAAAACATCGCACAAGGTTTGGCAAATGGGTAATGTGGCTTGACCGGTAAACGATTCGTAAAGCCCATCGGACACCTTAATATTTACATCATTAAACATGTTTTGATAGGCTTTGTGGTGTAAGGGTTCGCTATCAACAATAACACCATCCATATCAAAAATAACAGCTTTTAGCATATCGAAAAATTTTTGGCGAAGATATGCCAATCAATACAAATTTACTTAGCCCATTTTGTAGTTTTAAATTAATTTACAATATTTGCGGTCTTATGATTGCATAACTTGACTTCCGATCTGTATCGAGATTCACTCGAACTAAAAAATTACTAAACGCTTTAAACGGTGTTTAGTTAAGTCTATATTTTATATTTTTCAAAATGCAGTCCAATAAAATTTCATTAAGACAATTCATTCAATACTTCAAAATAGCCGTTACGGGCAAAGACCAGGAATTTACTTCCGGCAGTATTCGTAAAGCAGTTTTTATGCTGTCCATTCCCATGATTCTGGAAATGCTCATGGAATCCATTTTTGCGATAGTCGATATTATGTACGTATCGCAAGTAAGCGTAAATGCCGTGGCAACCATAGGTTTAACCGAGTCTGTTATAACCTTAGTATACGCCGTTGCCATAGGTTTAAGTATGGCGGCAACTGCAGTTGTGGCCAGACGTGTTGGCGAAACCGATATAAAAGGCGCATCGAATGCCGCGGTTCAGGTTATATTTTTAGGTGTATTTGTGGCTGCAATTATTAGCGTAATCGGTATCGTTTATCCTAAGGAAATATTGGGTTTAATGGGGGCTGAACCCGACCTGATTGCCGAAGGTTACGGTTATACCCAAGTGCTTTTAGGCGGTAACGTAACCATTATGTTACTGTTTTTAATCAATGCTATTTTTAGAGGCGCGGGCGATGCATCGGTAGCCATGTGGACCCTTATTTTATCAAACGGACTGAATATTATTTTAGACCCGATATTTATTTTTGGTTTCGGTCCCGTACCCGCTTTCGGTGTTCAAGGAGCTGCTATTGCCACAACCATTGGTCGTGGTACCGCCGTGGTTTTTCAATTGGTTATTTTGTTTTACGGCTATAGTAAAATTAAAATCGGGGTTAAAGATTTAATGCTTCGTGTTGGTGTGATGCTGAATTTAATTAAAGTATCATTGGGCGGTATTGGTCAGTTTTTAATCGGTACATCGTCGTGGGTGTTTTTAATGCGCATTATGAGCGAATTTGGTAGCGAAGTTTTGGCGGGCTATACCATTGCCATTCGTGTAATGATGTTTACCTTAATGCCGGCATGGGGCATGAGCAATGCTGCGGCTACCTTAGTTGGGCAAAATTTAGGCGCTAAACAACCAGAACGTGCCGAACAATCGGTTTGGAAAACAGGTAAGTATTCAGCGATTTTTATGGGTATTGTGTCGGTTGTTTATTTGGTGTTTGCACCAGAAATAATTGTATTGTTTAATGCTACCCCCGATGTTGTAAAATATGGCAGTTTATGTCTGCGTGTTATAGCCGCAGGTTATCTTTTTTATGGTTATGGCATGGTGGTAATCAATGCCTTTAATGGTGCTGGCGATACCAAAACGCCAACTTACATTAACTTTGTGTGCTTTTGGTTGTTGCAATTACCATTTGCTTATGTAATGGCAATTACACTAGATTTTGGGCCAGCTGGCGTATTTTGGGCCATCACTTTAGCTGAAGTTTTCATAGCTATTATCGCTATTATTTGGTTTAGAAAAGGACATTGGAAAAGGGTAGAGGTGTAAAATAGAAATTGAAAAATGAAAATAGGAAAGCCCTTTAATACCCTTAGTAAATCTGAGTATCTTCATTACATCCATAATTATAAAAAATATTCCGATTTTAATACCTTGGGATTGTATCGATCGCTTTGCGAAAACGAAAAACTTAATACCAATGATAGGATACAAATTAGAGATTATGCCAATCGGTTTTTTGGAAAAACATTTAATTTTTATCAATTAAAAGACCCATTAACATATTTTAATTTAATTACTTTAGGAAGGGAATTGACCGTTGCCGACGAGAGTAAAGTTTGGGAAGACATAAAGAAAAACCAGCAAAATATTTTATCTGAAAAAAGAATTAAACACAGGAATTTTGGGGATTATTCAAAGCATAATTGTGGTTATGATGACTGTCGTTATAACGGATTAATGATCAAACAAGGTTCTGCACTAACCGAAAAATCGATACATTTTAATTCTGATAAAAATAATTTTGAAGCAAAAAATAAATCTGAAAGGATTAAAAAACAAAGAAAAAATAGTTCAAAAATAATTAAG
The DNA here is from genome assembly GCF_032814565.1 of Hwangdonia lutea. Lineage (GTDB taxonomy): Bacteria > Bacteroidota > Bacteroidia > Flavobacteriales > Flavobacteriaceae > Hwangdonia > Hwangdonia lutea. The sequence goes on along the minus strand of NZ_CP136521.1, from coordinate 35,786 downwards.
GACGAGTTAGACGATTTAAATTTTTAATTATCAAAGCAAATCCAAAGTTCCATCCAAAGAATAAACACAAATCGGGATACGATTTAGAAGCTTTATGCCAATCACATCCAGCATTAAAAGCGTTTGTATTTGTAAATAAATACGAAACCAAAACCATCGATTTTGCGAATCCTAAAGCGGTAAAAGCACTAAATACGGCCTTGTTGAAACACCATTATCATATTAAATTTTGGGAATTCCCAGATACCAATTTATGTCCGCCAATTCCTGGTCGTGTAGATTATATTCACCATTTAGCCGATTTGCTTAAAGCTTCAAACATAAATGAGGATATTAGTGTTTTAGATATTGGTACAGGTGCCACGGCCATTTATCCTATTTTGGGCGTTGCTGAATATAATTGGAATTTTGTGGCTTCGGATATTGATAAATCATCCAATGAGATAGCTCAAAAAATTATAGATAAAAATAAATTAAACCCTAAAATTGAATTACGCCATCAAACTAATTCTTCGAAAATATTTAATGGAGTTGTAAATGAAAACGATAGGTTTTCGGCATCAATATGCAATCCGCCTTTTTATAAATCTGAAGCCGAAGCTCTTGAAGCCACAACAAGAAAACTTAAAGGATTAAATAGGGCAGGAGATGAATTTGTTAGAAATTTTGCGGGTACGCACAACGAACTTTGGTATAACGGCGGCGAAAAAGCTTTCATTCACAATTACCTTTATGAAAGTACTTTGTTTAAAAAACAATGTCTTTGGTTTACCACGTTAGTGTCTAAAAAAGATTTAGTTAAAGGCATGTATGCGTCTTTAAAAAAATTAGGCGCAACCCATATTAAAACTATAAATATGATGCAGGGCCATAAAATTTCTAGGATTGTGGCTTGGACTTTTAAATAATCAAGGGTTTTTACAATGTGTTTTCACTCCGAGGCAATCGGTACATTATTAACTTTTGTTTTTCCTAAAATCGGTTTTAAAATACATACCAACTTGTATTCTATGTAAATTTGCTTTGCTGGACGTATTTCTATTCATGTATCCTAACTGTATGTTGTGGGATTTTGAAATGTTAAAACCTAAGCCTGTATAAAATCTATTTTCTGGTGTGTTGCTAAACTTGGGCGTTAGTAAAAGCTCGTTGGTTAAACGAACAAAAACAGTCTTATTTAAATTAAATTTAGTACCAAGCCTGTAGCGTAATCTTGCGGCTTTTGGTTTAGAATCATGTTTTCTGAAAAAACGATGTTCTATTCTAAATCTATGATCTAAAGGTATTTTGCTTAATTTATGTTTAAAGGAAATTTGCTCGGTTATGCGCCTTTCATAAGTATGGGGCGCACTCACGTTGATGTCGCCATCAAAATCAGAATAACCCAAATACATGGTTGCCGTTAATTTTGGGTTAAAATGATAATTGTAGGCTAATTTGAATAAAAAGAAATTAAAATTGTCATTAAGTTCATAAAGCCAAACCTGCGTGTAGGTATCGATACTTGTTTTATCCGAAATTTTGTGATTGCTTCCTAATTCGTACCACGTTCCTAATTTATCCTCTGGATTTATTTGGGCATAACCGAAGTTGAATACCATTAAAAGGCTGACTAAAAGTAATAGTTTTTTCATTTTTCAAATTTAAAATTTAATTTTTTTTATCCTAAATATTTAAAGGGGTATTTACAATTAAAAGGAGCTCAATTGTGAGCTCCTTTCATGCTTAAATAAAGAATATATTAAAAGTGTTCGTTTAATTGATGGTGTTGATCAATTAGCGGCCCACCTTCAATAATTTGTTCAGAGGCCTGTGCTGCAAATTTCTCAAAGTTTAAATGGAATGAGTGTGCTAAATGAATAGCTTTGCCCACATAAGCACCTTTTTGCAACCAGGTATTCATCGGGTCTAAAATCTCTGATGGTACGCCCGGGCAATATTTTGGCATGTGTAAGCCAAAAATAAAGTTTTGATCGTAATCCACATTTTCCAATTCTCCGTTAAGAATTGCCGTAATCATAGCTCTGGTATATTTTAATTTTATACGAGATCCAACACCGTAAGGGCCTGCGCTCCATCCCGTGTTGATTAACCAAACATTAACCCCGGCTTCTGTCATTTTTTTGCTTAGCATTTCGCCGTAAACCGTTGGGTGCAATGGCATAAATGGCTCACCAAAACAAGCTGAGAACGATGGTACAGGTTCTGTAATTCCAGCTTCGGTCCCTGCAACCTTAGCCGTGTATCCAGAAATAAAGTGGTAAGCCGCTTGCCCGGGTGTTAATTTAGACACCGGAGGCAATACACCAAAAGCATCACAAGTTAAAAAGAAGATGTTTTTAGGGTTGTTTGCATAAAGCGTTTCTTGAATGTTATCAATATGATAAATAGGGTAGCTTACACGGGTGTTTTGTGTGATGCTACTATCTTCATAATCGGGTTCGCCATTGTCTTTAAATACCACGTTTTCAAGTAAAGCACCGGGTTTAACGGCTCTAAAAATGTCTGGTTCTTTTTCTTCTGATAAGTCGATTACCTTGGCATAGCATCCGCCTTCAAAATTAAAGATGGTATTGTCGTTTGTCCAACCGTGTTCATCGTCACCAATAAGTTTTCTATCCGGATCAGCCGATAATGTGGTTTTTCCAGTACCAGATAATCCGAAGAAAATAGCGGTGTCTCCTTTTTTGCCAACGTTTGCAGAACAGTGCATAGGCAATACGTTGCGTTCGGTTGGTAAAATTAAATTTAAAGCAGAGAAAATGCCTTTTTTCATTTCACCTGTATAAGCAGATCCTCCAACCAAAGCTATTTTTTGCGTAAAGTTTAGTATTGAAAAGTTACCTTGACGGATACCAAAAGCTTTTGGGTCTGGGCACACATAACCCGGTGCACAAAGAATCAGCCAATCTTCTTTAAAATTTTCTAATTCTTTTAAACTGGGTCTTAAAAACATATTGTACACGAATAGGTTAGACCAAGGTAATTCGGTTACCGTTCTAATATTGGTTCTAAACTCTGGTTCTGCACATACGTAACCATCTCTGGCATAAATTTCTTTGCCAGAAAGGTATTTGGTTATTTCGTTTTTAAGCTTGTCGAAATTTTCAGGAGATACTGGTTTATTGGTTTTTCCCCACCATACTTTATCTTCTGTATAATCGTCTTTTACTAAAAAACGATCTTGAGGCGAACGACCGGTAAATTTGCCAGTGTTTATTGCAAGTGTTCCGTTTGCTGTTTCTTTCCCCATCCCTTTTTCAACAGTAATTTTCTGAAGTTCTTCTGGTGATAAGTTCCAGTTTACTGTTACATCTTTTAGGCCGTACCTTTCTAGGTTTTTGTCGTTTTGAACTGTTCCTGCTGTTTTCATTTTTAATCGATTTAAAGGTTCCTATTAATAATTTATTTATTTTAAAATGGCCAAATAATTGGCACGAGTATCATCGATATTATAAAGAACACCAAAAGTAATGGGGCACCAACTTTGAGGTAATTCATAAATTTATAACCACCAGCTGTCATTACCATAGCGTTTGTTGTGGTGCCAATTGGTGTTAAAAACGCTGTTGATGCACTTATGGCAACCACAATCATAAATGGTTCTGGCGATAGGTTTAAAGAACTAGCTGCTAAAATGGCTATAGGCGCCATTAATACGGCTGTTGCTGAGTTGTTTATAACTTGACTAAACGTGGTGGTTAGTAAAAACACACCGCCTAACAGTAGTACCGGATGAATTGCGCCTAAATAATCTACCAGTCCATTGGCAATAATTTGTGCAGTTCCTGTTTTTTGCAATGCAATGCCCATGGGTATCATAGCTGCAATCATAACAACGCTTGTCCAGCTAATACCTTTGTAAGCCTTGGTTATTGGTACGCAGCCTGTGAGTAAAATAATACCCGCAGAAATTAATGCCGCAATGGAACCCGGTACTATTTTAAATACCATAAACACAATCATGAGGATTAATGAGCCTAAAGCGATGTACGATTTTGTGCTCAATCGCTCTACGTTTTTCGCCATACCTTCCGGACTACCAATAATGACTAGGTTTTCGTGTTGTTTTTTTAAATCGTCTATATGTTCCCAGGTGCCTCGTATTAAAAAAGCATCCCCTGCTTTTACGGTAATTTCTTTTTCTTCAATAGGCTTGTTGTTTCTTGATGCAGCTAAAAGCTGAATACCGTAGCGTTTAAAATATTCGCCCAATTTATATTGTCTGCCTACGAGTATTGAATTTGGGTTTACAATAACTTCGGTCATACCAACCTCTTGATTTATAAGGTTGTTTTTCAATTCATCGGTAATAGGTTCGAGCGGCAATAAGCCCAATCTGAATGTAATCATCAGTTTATTAATTGCTTCGGTTTCACCTTTTACAGTGATAATATCATGATAGCGTAATTCTGTTTCAGTATCCGGAAATTCTTCAAATTGAGAAATACCTTTTAATACATTTGGGTGTCTTCTTTTTAATCGAATAATAGACACATTAAAATCTTTTTCTAAATGCCAATCTTCTAATTTTGTGTTTATAAATGGCGATAAAGAGCGTATGCGTAATCTATAATAACCGCTGTCAATTTTATACGCTTCTATCCAATTGTGCAGGGTAGATTCAATATTTACAGGTTTATTGTTAGTTGTGTTTTTGGGTAATAGTTTATAGCCAATATATCGAAAGTACACCAGTGCAATTAAAAGAAGCGGTAAGCCTATTAAGGCAAATTCAAAGAATGAAAACCCTTCAAATCCAGCCTCAATCAAGGCATTGCTTGCAATAATATTTGGAGGTGTTCCCGTTAGGGTTAATAGTCCGCCCGTGTTGGACCCAAAAGCTACGGGCATTAACATTTTTGAAGGTAGCGTACCAATGCTCCAAGCCGATGAAATGGTTAAAGGCATTAAGGTAGCTACGGTACCCGTGTTGCTAACAAATCCCGATAATACGCCAGCTCCAAGTGTGACGATAACGAGTAATTTAGGAACACTTTTTCCTGCCCATTCCACAAACTTTTTACCTGCCATCGCCGTCCATCCTGTTTGCGCAATACCTTCGCCGATAATAAATAATGCCGCAATCATAATAACCGTTGGGTTGCTAAATCCGCTAAGGGTTTCGGTCGCATCTAAAATGCCTGTTAAAAACAAACTTATCATAGATATTAAAGCCACAATATCCGGAGTGAATTTGCCCCAAACAAAAAGTCCGATGGTAATAATTAATATGAGGAGCATTAAATAGATCATAAAGTGTAATTCTTTTTTGGTTTTTGCACGTTTATCTGTGCCTTATTGATTGTAGTATAAAATTACGGTAGATATGTGTTTAGAATTATGACTAATGTCATGCTTTTGCCGGAGTGGTTATTTTTCAATTATTGTTATATTTATCAAAGAAAATCCATGAATAGTGTTAACGAATACGTTTTCGTAATAACGGGTTTTGTGGATTTGATAATTTTTATTGAATAATTAGATTTAATTATTTAAAAAAATGATGAAAATTTGAGAAAATAACAATGTTAAAAAGCTATTTTTGACTTTTTAAGATTAATAAATATAACAATGAAATTAGATATTTTAGCCATTGGTGCGCATCCGGACGATGTAGAATTAGGTTGTGGAGCAACCATAGCCAAAGAAATTGCCAATGGCAAAAAAGTTGGTATTTTAGATTTGACTAAAGGCGAATTGGGAACACGCGGCACCGCCGAAACAAGAGCGACCGAATCTAGTAACGCCGCCGAAATATTGGGTATAACAGTTAGGGAAAACCTTGGGTTTGCTGATGGTTTTTTTGTAAACGATAAGCAGCATCAACTTGAAATTATTAAAGTGATTCGTAAATACCAACCAGACCTTGTACTTTGTAATGCGATTGACGACAGGCATATTGACCACGGTAAAGGAAGCAAACTTGTAAGCGATGCTTGTTTTTTAAGCGGCTTGATAAAAATAGAAACTTCCGCTGATGGTGATGTACAAAGTCCTTGGCGACCAAAACAAGTGTACCATTACATACAATGGAAAAATATAGAACCCGATTTGGTTGTTGATGTTTCAGATTTTATGGACGTAAAAATAAAAGCGGTAATGGCTTATAAAACACAGTTTTATGATGCGGATAGTAAAGAACCAGAAACGCCAATTTCAAGTAAAAACTTTACCGATAGTATTAATTACAGGGCCAAGGATTTAGGACGTTTGGTTGGCGTTGAATACGCTGAAGGCTTTACTGTTGATAGGTACATAACCGTTGATAGTTTGTTTGATATTAAATAGTTTAAAAAGTTTTGTGAAATGTCACGTTAAGCTTGTCGAAATGTTTTAACGTGCTCATAATCAATATCGGTTTCAACAAGCTCAAACTGACAAATTAGATTACATTAACTTTTTATACAACTCCTTTTGTTTTTAATAGAAAATATTTAAAAAAGTCTTTGTAGAAAAAGGGAAATCAATTACATTTGCAAACGCATTGCAAAATGCACAATATAGGGTAGCTTTTACTATTTATTAAAAGTGCTCCTTTTACAAAACTTTTCAAAGTTTTTAATAAAACACATGGTGGTTGTAGCTCAGTTGGTTAGAGCATTGGTTTGTGGTACCAAGGGTCGTGGGTTCGAATCCCATCATCCACCCAAAAGTAAAAGCCTTTCAAAAAATTGAAAGGCTTTTTTTGTTTAAGCTCAGAATGAATAATTGATTTTATTTAATCCAAACTAATTTGAATCTGTAGCCATACTTTTATCCACTTTAACCCGCTCATCCCGATTAGCCAATTCCCAAGCCGTATAAAAAATAAGTTGGGTACGCGTTTCTAAAAATTCGTAGTTTATTTTGTCTGGTGTATCCGATGGGCGGTGGTAATCGTCATGCGTACCGTTAAAATAAAAGATAACAGGCACATTATTTTTTGCAAAATTGTAATGGTCCGATCGGTAATAAAAGCGGTTGGGGTCGTTTTCGTCATTATAGGTATAATCTAATTCCAGATTTACATATTTTTTATTTACAGCTTCCGAAACATCGTGCAATTCTTGACTCAATTTGTCCGAACCAATAAGATACAGATAATTTTCACCGTTTTCATGATTTGGATCCACGCGCCCAATCATATCTATATTAAGGTTAGCTACCGTATTTGCTAAGGGGAAAATAGGATCGACATCGGTGTAATAGCGCGAACCGAACAGCCCAATTTCCTCGCCCGTAACATGTAAAAAGAGAATAGAGCGCTTTGGGCCGTTACCATCTTTTTCGGCTATTTTAAAAGCTTCGGCAATTTCTAATATGGCGACGGTGCCAGAACCATCGTCGTCCGCTCCGTTATTGATTTCACCATCGGACGATATACCAATATGGTCCAAATGAGCTGATATTACAATAACTTCGTTTGGTTTTTCTGAACCTTTTATATAAGCCAAAACGTTTTCAGAGGCTTTGGCTCTACCATTAAAATAAGATTCTGGAATGTCTTGATAATAATCACCATCAGCTATGGGCGATGGGATTTTATTGGCCACATAGTGATTTTTAATAAACTCGATAGCTTTTTTTTGCCCGGGTTCGCCTGTTTTTCTTCCTTCAAACTCGTCTGAGGCGTAGGTGTAAAGCATATCTTTTAACTCGCTTTGGGTAATGGTTTTTGCATAGTCTGTAACGTCTTTTTTTTCTTTTTTGTTGTGAGAACTGCTGCAAGAAGCTAATAAAATAGCTGTGCAAAATAGAATTCCTAATTTTTTCATGTGATATAATTATGTGTAAATTTTATGTAAATATATTACAAATAAAAGAGAATAAATATAAGTGGGAATGATACTTATTTTAAGAAAATACTGTTGTCGTCATTGGCAATGCGATGCTCTTGATTTGCCAATTGCCACGCAGTTGCAAAAATGAGTTTGGTGCGGGTTTCAAGTAAGTTATAGTCTATTTTTTCGGGTGTATCGGTAACTTCGTGATAGTCGTCGTGTTCACCGTTAAAATAGAAAATAACGGGAACATCGTGTTCTGCAAAGCTGTAATGGTCCGATCGTTTGTAGTAATTGTTTCTTTGTCCTTCAACATTATATGTATAATCTAAATTCATGTCGAAATAAGCGTCATTCACTTTTTCTGAGGTATAATGCAATTCCTTACTTAATCGATCTGAGCCTATTAAATAGATGTAGTTTTTATTGGTTAAATGCGCATCGTCAACTCGACCAATCATATCTATATTGAGGTTTGCAACGGTGTTTTCTATTGGGAATACAGGGTTTTGCGTGTAAAACTGAGAGCCTCTTTTACCTATTTCTTCGGCTGTAAAATGAATAAACAACAAGCTTCTTTTGGGCGCATGGCCATCTTTTTTTGCTAAATTAAAAGCTTGGGCAATTTCCATGATAGCTACATTTCCAGAGCCATCATCGTCGGCGCCATTATGTATTTCACCGCTATCTGAAACACCTAAATGATCGAGATGTGCAGAGATAATAATGACTTCTTCGGCGTTTTCTGCACCCTTAACGTATGCCATCACGTTTTCTGACGCTTTAATCTCATTGGATAAAAAACTTGATGGTACAGTTTGGTAGTAGTTGGAACCGCCTAAAGGAGATGCGATATTTTCATTTTGATAATAGGATTTGAGAAACTGAGCCGCTTTTTTCTGGCCCGCTTCACCTACTTTCCTGCCTTTAAAGTCATCCGACGCAAACTGATACAAATGGGTGCTCAATTCTTTTTCCGAAATGGTATTGGCGTAATTAACAACCAGGGTACTATCGGCAAGTTTTATATTGGCTTTAAGGTTTTCAATTTTAGTGGAGTATTTGGTTGTGGCACAGGCCCCTACAAGTGTAAAAGTAAAAAGTATGCAAAAAGTTTTCATGTGTGTTAATTACTTGTTTAATAATCACATGCCACTTGCATTTAATCCTTCTCTGGGGCGGGAAAAATTTTAATATGCTCGTTTCATTTTATCAAATTGGCTGCAAATATATAAAATAAGAGGAAAAAGCTTATTCGTCAACGCTAATATCTTCAATTTCAATATCATTAATATCCAACTCGTTTAACTCTTCAATGGCTTCTTCTTCAGATTTTATTTCTTTGTTATCCAAAGTCTCTGTATTGACTACCTCATTGGTATTAAATAAAGATTTATATGTAGAAATGGCCAGCGCAATTATGGTTAGTAAAAAGGTAAATTGAATAATTTTTTTTACCTCGCCTGTTTTTTTTGAAAGATAAAAGGCAACAATTCCACAAACCAGTGCGATAATGGACGGTATTATGGCTAAATTTGAAAGAGGCAAAACAGCTAGTATAACGGCTAAAACCGAGGCTATAATAGCTAAAATTGTAAATATTTTTTTCATGTAGTTAATGTTTTAAACCAGTAGCAGATGTTATTTTTAATTCACCATTCCCCACAGGAATTTTAAATTTTCCGTAAACGGGGATTTTATTTTCGTCGGCCGTAAGCCATAAAAAGTTACTGTTTTTGCCTTTTAGTACATCAGTACCGCTAGAACCGATAGCTATCTTGTAGCAGGTTTTATTTCCAATATCGGTAGATAGGTTTTCTTTACCCAGATAAGTTATTTGGGCATTAAACTCTGCTCTGTCAAAAATAACCGTTAACGATTTGCTGGTTCCAACGGGCATGTTTTTAAAATCTAATAACCGCACTTTATATAACGTGGTAACAATGTCTGTTGTGCCCGGGTTTATAGCAATACCCTTATTTTCTTCGTAGTTGTTTTTCTTTTTTAATTGCGATTTAACCGTATTTGTTTTGTGGCTAAACGTATATTTCATGAACTTATAATAGTTACCTTCATTAATATCGCGTTTGTACAAATAGGGTGTTAATGATTTTGGACTAACATAGCTTTCGTACAGGTCTCTAATTTTAAAAAAATTGTCCCATTTACTGTATGTTGCCGCTGTGCATTTCAACCTGAGTAAGGTAGCTTTTGCAGTTTTTACACTGCTGGTTTCCATGGTTACCTTGGCAATATCGGTTAAAATACCGGACATATTATAGGTAGCGGTATAAACTAGTTTTTCTCCGGCTGCAATGGCATTGTTTTGTGCGTTTAAACTGAAAGACAGAAGACACAACACCAATAGATATCTATAAACCATAAAGAAAATTTTTAATGCTTACAACGATTTATTTAGCATTTATTATGCCGAAAAATACAATGCTTTACAATATTATACTAATTTTTTTATGAGATAAAAACCTAACATGCTATGTAACTGATAATTGTCATAGTTTTAATTTCGTGCCCATCCTATATTTACCTTATAATTCATTTTATACGCTTATGCAAACCATATTATTACCTACAGATTTTTCAAAAAATTCATTAAATGCCATTGATTATGCGGTGGCATTGTTTAAAGATATTGAGTGTCGTTTTTACTTGCTAAACGTACAAAAAGCATCTGCTTTTATCTCGGATGATATGATGGTGGTATCCTCGTCTGCAACCATTTATAAAACCTTAATAGATGCTGCCAAAAAATCAATTTCTAATATTATTTCTGATATTGAAAAAAAACACCACAATAAAAAGCATCAATTTCACTCTGTGGTAGATTACGATAATTTTATCGATGCTATAACTCAAGTCTCCGAAGCACATGAGGTTGATTTAATTGTTATGGGTACCAAAGGCGCTTCGGGATTGGAAAAAATAATTTTTGGAAGCAATACGGTTCGCGTTATACAACGTTGCAATATGCCTGTGCTTGCCGTACCAGATGGATGCCAGTTTAAAGGCATAGATAAAATCGCTTTTGCAACCACCAATTTAAAGCTATTTAATGCCAACGAGTTTAAACCACTTAAAGAAATAATAGCGTTGGAAAACTCAAAACTGGACATTCTTCATCTTGCCGATCAAGATCATTTGGCTTATAATGCCAGCGATAATATGGGCTTTTTTAATACCAATTTTAAAAATGCCAAGCACGAATTTATCGATACTTCAACCAGCGAAATGTATAATACCGTGCATAAATATATTACAGACAACCAAATTAAAATACTGGGCATGATGAATAAAAAACACTCATTCTTAGAGCGTTTATTTACAAGACATAACGTTGAAACATTTGCCTTTAATATCGATGTTCCGTTTTTGGTTATGCAGTACTCGTAGCCAAAAATTTTTAAATTTAGTTGGCGGCTTTTTCTAAAATTGATTATCGGGCAGCATCGATACTTCGTGTAAAAATTATTTAGCAAAAAGCTGTAACATTTCGTTATATCGTACGTCAAATAAGTATCAATCAATAATCAATCATCATGCGACAAGACAATCAACTTTTGGTCATTACACATTTAAGCCAATTAATTGTGTGTATTACAGGTTTCGGCAGTTTATTATTGCCACTTGTATTTTGGCTTACACAAAAAGAAAAAGTGTATCAAATGGATGCGCACGGCAAAAACATTATAAACTTTCAGTTAAGTTTAATAATCTACGCCATTATATGCATTCCGTTAATTTTATTATTCGGTTTAGGCTTGTTAGGCCTCATCGTTTTAGGTATTATATCCATTGTTTTTCCCATAATAAATGCTGTAAAAGCGAGCAATGGCGAAACACCAACGTACCCTTTATCTCTTAATTTTATTAGTTAGTTTAGTTAGTACGAGATAAGTTAAAATGCTTGCCAATTGGCGAGCATTTTTTATTTGGACAACAAATCGTTTTAAATAATTCTGCTGTTTTAGTCGGAATACTGTCAATAATTTGGGCGTTACCCCAAAAGGGGTCAGGCTTTACGCTGCAAGTCCTCGCTTCGTCCCGATAACTATCGGGACTCGCTGTGGGCTTTCCACTGCAATCCTTAACGCGGGCTTATTTGCAAGCTTATATTTATAAACCAAAAAGCACCTTGTATTTGTAATGGTTCGTTGTAGCCCAACTAAGTATTCGATTTTACGTGTTTTTTTATTATTTCCAATAAAAGCTCTATATGCTCAAGATGTGTTCTAAATTGCACCACGGCAACCCGAATCCAAAAAACACCATGTATGTTGGTGGACGACAGGAAAATACGACCATCATTTTGTATGGCTTTAAGCAATTTTCTGTTAAACGCATCGGCGTTTTTATCCTTGGGAACATACCTGAAAATAGCGACTGAAAGCTCCGGTTCTGGTCCAACCTCAAACCCCGCTATATTCTGTATTTCCTTGTAAAAATACCGGGTTAAGTATAGTTTTTCTTCTAAGGCCGCTCTAAAAGGTTTTAAACCAAACAACTTTAAGGGCAACCATACGCGCATCCCTCGAAAGTGTTTGGTCTGTTCTGCCGATATGTCCGCAGGCGAAATTTCATCCTCCTTACCAATTACATCTTGCATATAATCGGCCAAACAATGGTAGGCTTGTAATAAATGCGCCTTATTCTTTATCAGTATGGCACCTGTTCCGTAAGGTAAAAAAAGCGTTTTGTGCGGATCTAAAGTGATAGAATCCGCTTCTTCAATACCGATAAATTTTGAGTCTAGTTGGTGTACCAATTTAAAAAAACCGCCATAGGCTGCATCTACATGAAACCATAATTTATGTTTTTTGGCAATAGCAGCAATGGGTTTTATGGGGTCAATCGTGCCTGTGTTGGTTGTACCCAAAGAGGCATTGATATAAAAGGGGATCAATCCCTTTTTTTTATCATCAATAATCGTTTTTTCTAAATGACTTGGCGACATTTTTAGGTTTTCGTCTAAAGGTATATATCTTAACTGCGCTTCAGGTAATCCTGAAATCCGGATGGCTTTTAAAATTGAATGATGCGCTTGTTCTGTAAGATAGATAACAGCCCGCTCAAAATCCCGAGCTTTTAGCTTGTGCACTTCCCGCGCCGTTACCAAAGCCATTAAATTGGCAATGGAACCGCCTGAAGTTAAATTACCAATAGCTTGTTCCGGATAGCCCATTAAACGGCACATCCATTTTATAAGCATATTTTCTAACCTAACGGCTCCAGGTGCAGCATAAAACACGCCCGCATAGCGGTTGCTAACCGCCGCCATATAATCGCCGAGTGCCGAAGGGTAAAGCCCTCCACCGGGAATATAGCCCATATGTCCGCCTGAAGCAGGATTTATGCCCACGCCGTCAATGTTTTTGGTGGTGCTAGCCAATAGTGGCACTAATTCAACGGCTTGTTCTTCAATATCTAAATGGAAAATGTGTTTACCGTTTTCTTCAGATTGGTTAAAAGCTTTGGACGTATCTAAGTTGTTTATAAATGTATTGGCGTAATCTAAAACCTCAGAATTCCATTTTGATCTCTGATTGGCTTTTGGATCTAAAAGCCGCGACAATTTTTCTAACTCCCTAATCTTGCTGATCATAAAAAGATAAATGTTCTAATTAGTTTTTTATTACTTGGCTAACCTTTAAATATATGAATTTGGTTTAACACTGAGCCAATCCTCAAAAGCTTTTGTATCGTTAATCCTTAACGTGGACTATTTTGTTGGGTATTAAAAACCGAAAATCATATTATTTTTAAAGAGTTTCGTTTAAGAATACGTAAATGACTTGTTTCTCGGTTAAGTGTGTAGTTTAGGAAATAAAACCCGAATAGGAAATTCGAGAGGATTTTGGTAAGTAGGCTAGAATTAACGATAAATTATATATAGTGTTAGTGGTTCGTTGTGTTTTGGTTGCTATCTTTTAGCGTAATATCACATTAAAATCATCTAATTTTTTTGCTCAATTTTTCCATTTTTTTAGATAATTCAAACAAATCGGTAAGCAACGTATGAACAGCATCCTCACTCAAAACACCTCGTTTAAGGTCCTGTGGGACTTCCTTTCTTTTATCTGCCATAACGTCTTTCATATATTGAGATTCATAATATTTTTTTAATGTGTTTAAGTTTTTTAAAGAATCTACAAGTTCATTCATTGCTTTGTCCGATTTTTCAACTACTATAGTGAGTTCGTCTAAAATGTTTTCCATTTTAGTAATACGTTCAATTATATTATTCATTAGTAGATGTTTTTTATTTTCATTTTACAAATCTATAATTTTTGATTTGTAAAGTGATTGATTGAGACGGTTTTATTGGTAATGACCACTAATGACTTGATATAAAAACGTTTTAATGTGTTATACCTAGTGTTAAACGAAATTATTGTTTTTTTGTACAAAGTCAAAAGACAAAAAAAGCAGCAACCTAATTATAAAGATTACTGCTTTTGTAATATCTAAGACTCCAGAATTCGCAGGAATTTGTTAGTTATTAAGCATCACCGGCATTACCAGCATGGTAATCTGTTCGCCTTCATCTAAACCATCAATTGGTGTTAAAATTCCAGCTCTGTTGGGCATGCTCATTTCCAGTTGCACCTCGTCGGAATTTAGGTTATTCAACATTTCGGTTAAAAAACGCGAGTTAAAACCAATTTGCATATCATCACCTTGGTAATCGCAAGTTAAGCGCTCTTCGGCTTTATTGCTGTAATCGATATCTTCAGCTGAAATATTAAGTTCGGCACCAGCAATTTTTAAACGGATTTGGTGCGTTGTTTTGTTTGAGAAAATACTAACACGACGTACAGAGTTTAAAAACTGTGTGCGGTCTATAGAAAGTTTATTTGGGTTTTCTTTAGGTATTACCGCTTCGTAATTTGGGTATTTCCCATCGATTAAACGGCAAATCAATTCAGAATTTTCAAAAGTGAATTTCGCGTTGCTTTCGTTGTATTCTATGGTAACATCCTCTTCGCTCGCTGCCAAAATACCTTTTAAAAGATTTAAGGGTTTTTTGGGCATAATAAATTCTGTGGCTTGATTGGCTTTTATATCCTCACGGGTATATTTTACCAGTTTATGGGCATCGGTGGCCACAAAGGTTAAACCTTCAGTTGAAAACTGAAAAAATACACCGCTCATTACGGGGCGCAAATCGTCGTTTCCAGCCGCAAAAATAGTTTTGCTAATAGCTGTAGCTAAAACATCGCCAACCACAACGGTTTTACTTGGGTCTTCTAAGGCAACCGCTTTTGGGAATTCGTTTCCATCGGCGTAAGCCAAAGCATATTTACCATGGTTAGAGCTAATTTCTATGGTGTTGTTTTCTTCAACAACAAAGGTTAATGGTTGCTCCGGGAATGTTTTTAAAGTATCGAGTAACAATCGTGCAGGTATGGCAACGCTACCTTCGCTATCGCTTTCAACATCTAGGGTTGAAGCCATAGTGGTTTCTAAATCGCTGGCCGAAACCGTTAGTTTTGTGTGGTCTAATTCAAATAAAAAATTATCTAAAATAGGTAAGGTGTTCGAGCTGTTTATAACGCCACCTAAAACCTGTAATTGTTTTAATAAATAGGTACTTGATACTATAAATTTCATGGATTTAATTTTGAATAAATGCTACTTAAGAACTCATCTTGACTTTTACTATTTCCTAAAAAACGGCTAAAATTCGCTCATATTTCACAATTTTTATTATCCGTAGCGATGCTATGCCTTTCAAAAAATAACTCATTTGAACAAATTTTATCTCATTTTCGGTTAAAAACAAAAAGTCAAGATGAGTTCTACAAATATATTCGATACGAATTAATATAGGAAACAAACTTATTAACATTTAAGCGGCATACTTTTTCTTTCTAAGGTAGTTGAAAGCAAAACCAAAAAGGGCTAACAATCCCAGTGGTAATGCAATATTAACGAGCTGCCATGTTGTTTTTTTTGCCGCTATTTTTTGCTGATCTAAAAATGCCACGGCAATTTCTTTGGATCGAATGTTTATAAGTCCGTTGTCATCGAGCAAATAATTAACGGCATTCAGTAAAAATTCCTTGTTACCGTATGTTTGTCCGGTCCATCGGTCAAAGCCCAATTCTTGCGGTACATTTTTAACCACATCGTTTTTAATCACATCGCCATCGGCAATAACAATCATTTTTGTTGCAACGCTTGTGTTTTTTTCTTCTGAAAGCTTAAAAGGCTTTACACGGTTTTGGTAAACACTTGTAAATTCGCCTTCTAGCAATACCGCTAGTGTTTGGTGGCCTTTGTTGAAGGCTTCAGGATTTTGCTCTTGGGTAACGAGATCTAAACTAATTACTTTTGGTACGCCCTCTAATTTGGTTAATGGTGCACTTTCTAAAAGAATGGTTTTTTTGATGCTGTTTTTTAAGGTATCGATTTGATTGGCGAAATCGAATTTTACCAGATTCAAATTATTAACAATAGGATGCTTACTGTTTGAGGAAGCCAAGGGCGAATACGGCCATCGTAAATTTTGAAACTGCGATTCGCTACCTTCGCCAATAGCCAGCGTAATAGGGGCGGAGTAGAGCGTGCTTACCATTACAGGATTGATGCGTACACCGTATTTAAAAAAGAAATCGTTTAAATTCAAATCTCTTTGAATAGCAATATTGGAACCAGAAGCGTTATATAAACTATCTTTTTCCATCGCCACATGATCGATAAGCCATAGACTTTTTCCACCGTGCATAGTAAACTGGTCTAAAACCAATTTTTCATTTTCGGTAAAAGCTTCGGTGGGTTTTGCCGAAATAATCAAATCGAATTGCTTCAAATCATCGAGCGTTTTTTGCGGATTTCCAGCAACACTATCTAAAGTAAAAGGCGCGATATAATAATACTCATTTATCTTTGTAATAAAATCTGCGATGTATTTATCTTCCAGTTGATTGTTGCCTTTTAGCACCGCAATTTTTTTCTGTTTTGGGGTGGTTAATTTGCTAAATCCATCGGCAAAAGCATATTCTAAATGTTGTACCGAATTGGTCACCAAATCTTGTTGCGAAGCTCCAATTTTGTTTTTTACCAACGGGATGGTAATGGTAACGTCGTTATAACTGGCCAAAGCCCAGGGAAAAATAATGGCCTGCGACGACCTGCCGCTTTCCTGCACGCTTAATTGCATGGGTGTCAATCCGCGTTGTGTAAGCTGTTGGATGTTGCGCTGGCGAGTGGCTTCCTCTTCCAAAGGATTTATAAAGTTGAAACTGATGTTGTTGTTTTCAGCCGAAAACTCCTCTAGCAGTTGTTTGGTTTCTCTTTGAAGGCGTTTAAATTCTGATGGAAAATCATCACCTTCTAAAAATACATCAACAATTAAAGGCGATTCTGCTTTATTGATAATTTGTTTTGAAGCATCGCTTAGTGTGTAGCGCTTATCTTTTGTTAAATCGAAGCGTTTATGAAAGGATGCAGAAAATATATTTACAACCAACAATCCTATTGGTAATGCTAGAAGCGGCATCAATTCTTTTCTAGAAAACGGTTTTGTTTTTATGCCTCTAACCGTTAGGGCGAGAAAGACAATGGCAACACTTAAAAAGTAAAGAATATTCTGCGTATCCAACACACCACGGCTCATACTTTTAAAATGATAGCTCATGCCCAATTGTTCGATAAATAGGCTGGAAGTGACCTCCGAAATGCCTTCAAAACCAATATAAAACAAGAAGCAAAGAAAAACAGCACTGATAAATGCCACAATTTGGTTGTCTGAAATTGTTGAGCAAAACACTCCAATGGCGGTGTACGATGCGATTAAAAACAGCAATCCAAAATACGAGCCCCACGTGCTGCCCATATCTAAGTTTCCAACAGGATTCCCTAATTGGTAAACGGTGTAAACGTAAAGCAATGTAGGTAAAAGTGCGATTAAAATCAGTACAAAAGCACCAAAATATTTGCCCAAAACAATGTTGGTATGAGCAATGGGTTTGGTAAGTAACAGCTCTAAAGTGCCTTGTTTTTTTTCATCTGAAAAACTGCGCATCGTTACGGCAGGAATCAAGAAAATTAAAATCCAAGGCGCCAATAAAAAGAAGGATGATAAATCGGCAAACCCGTAATCCAAAATATTAAATTCACCTTTAAATACCCATAAAAACAAACCATTTAACAAAAGGAAAATGGCAATGACTAAATACCCAATGGGCGATGCGAAAAATGAGTTTATTTCTTTTTTAAGTATGGCGAGCATTTATTTTAGTTAAAAATTAAAAATTAAAGATTAAATGAGATTTCTCACTTTGTTCGAAATTATAAAAATGTACAACTTTCATTATTCATTATTCATTATTCATTATTCATTATTCATTATTCAAGCGAAGCGACTTTATCAACACTCCAAGCTTCTGGTTTGGCGTTAAAAAGCGGTTTGGTTTTACTCCAAACGGTTTTAAACAAATCGGATTGCCTGTAGGCTTCCAAATCATCTTCAGAATTCCAATAACTGTATGTAAAAAATACTTCTGTATTGGTTTTATCTCTGTATAATTCTAAAAATTGGCACCCTTTAAAAGCTCTAATTTTATGCTTATTGGCGTTAAAGTTTTTTAGAAATTCGTCAATAGCGTTTTCATTAAAACTCATCTTTACAATTCTTACAAACATAAACTTATCTTTTTGCATTTCCGCGAAAGCGAAACATTAATACGCTTTAGTAAAATTAACACTTACAGCGTCCATAATGCCCAATCCCATTAAAGAGGATGCGCTCCCAACGGTTGTGCTATTACTTTTGTAAACGGCAATTTCCAAAAAGCCACCCGAATTAAAAACCACCAAACCGCGGCCTTCGTCGTGTCTTTTTTCTTCTGGGGTTTCAAAGTTTACAACATCACTGTACTTTTGGTGTATTTTTTTAAATTTATAATTTCGTGCCGAAACCTCAAAACTTCTACCTTTTTGAATGGTTTCAAAAAAATCGCGTTTAATGTTGGTTACCACATTACCATAGTTGTCAATATAAATAACGCTGCCAATAATTTGGGTTTTCTCTTCGTTAACATAGGGCACAATATTTTTTATGGGTTTAATTTTATCAATGGTTTTTCCAATAACATCAAGGGTGCCGCCGCGAGCAATATGGCAGGCTACCTTTACAAAAACATCTAAAACAGGGAAACTGGTTTGAATTCTGTCGTGAATATTAATTTCAACAATTTTTTCAGGGGCAATTTCAGAGCAAATCATACTCATAATACCATTGTTGGCACAAACAAAATAATGGTCGTCCAACTTTAAGGCAATGTGCTTGTTTTCAGGGTTCAATTCCGAATCGATTCCAATAATGTGAATGGTGCCTTTGGGAAAGCTGTTGTAGGCATTTTGGATTATATAAGCCGCCTCTGGAATACTAAATGGCAACACACAATGCGAGATATCAACAATTTTAACATCGGGTAATTCGCTATAAATAGCGCCTTTGGTTGCACCAGAAAAGTGATCTTTTTCTCCAAAATCGGTTGTTAAAGTTATTATCGCCATTGGCAAAATTGTTGATATGTTTTTAGCATTAAGTCACTCAAATTTATGTATTTTTGAGTTTCAAATTTATGACATACAAACCTACACAAAATTTCGTGTTCGTTTGTATAATTAATTCGAAAAATATAGGTTGATAAAAGCTTATTTTTTAAAATAAGACATACTGAATAAAACTAATAAATCATTTTATCTGAAAGCACACTTTGGTCAGTAATTCAGAACGAAAATTTTTAAATCAAAAATCAAGCCTTTGAACGAAATTATAATCGAACTTGAAGATATTTCTCCTAAAGAGTTTTTTGGGGAACAAAACACTAATATTGAACTTTTAAAAAAATATTTCCCCAAACTTAAGCTTGTTGCCAGAGGTAATAAAATTAAAGCTTTTGGCGATGAAGAATTATTAGAGGAGTTTGACCGAAGAATTACCATGCTGTTAAAGCATTTTGGAAAGTATAATAAATTAGACGAAAACGTTATTGAGCGTGTGCTAACCAGCCAAAGTAGCGACGATTATACCACCTCAAAACAAAGTGGCGAAGTTATTGTACACGGCGTTGGCGGCAAGCTTATAAAAGCTCAAACGGCCAACCAACGAAAATTGGTGGAAAGCATGCGAAAAAACGATATGGTTTTTGCCATTGGTCCGGCAGGAACAGGTAAAACCTATACGGGGGTTGCCTTGGCGGTTCAAGCTTTAAAAAATAAAGAGGTTAAGCGTATTATTTTAACCCGACCCGCCGTTGAAGCCGGCGAGAATTTAGGGTTTTTACCGGGCGATTTAAAAGAAAAATTAGACCCATATATGCAGCCCCTTTACGATGCCTTGCGCGATATGATTGCACCGGAAAAATTAGCGCATTATATTGAAAATGGCACGATACAAATTGCACCATTGGCCTTTATGCGCGGCCGTACGCTGGACAATGCTTTTGTGATTTTAGACGAAGGACAAAACACAACACATGCCCAAATGAAAATGTTTTTAACACGTATGGGCAAAAACGCAAAGTTTTTATTAACAGGCGATCCGGGGCAAATTGATTTACCGCGACGCACCGTTTCGGGTTTAAAAGAAGCCCTATTGATTTTAAAAAATGTTGATGGCGTGGGCATCATATTTTTAGACGATAAAGATGTGATTCGTCATAAACTCGTTAAAAAAGTAATTGCAGCTTATAAAAGCTTTGAGAATGTCGAATAATAAGATGGCAGTCTCAATAACGGTTTTAAATGAAATATAAATAATTAGAAGCTATTTCCCGCTTTCGGCAGTCGCTTTTTTGTGTTGCATAGGTGCAACAACACAAAAAGAGCTTCAACAAAGCCTCAATCGGGGCTAAACATAAAGATGAACGTCATTGCGAATCACACTTTTTTGGGTGATGTGGCAATCTGTTAAAAAGGAAGAGATTGCTACGTCGCAAATAAGCGCCTCGTAATGACAAATAAATAACAATAAAGACTAAATGTATCTGAGCTCCACTGAAATAAATTTGTTTTTTTAAAAGTATCCAAGTGAAAGCTTAACGATGTGCCAAATTTAGTAGAAAAATAAATTAAATTGTCATTCCTGCGACCTGTGCTGAACTTGTTTCAGTAAGGCAGGAATCCACAAGCAAAAAATAAATAAAATAGGAATAAAAACATTTGTGAATTCGTGGCAAAAACAAACAACACTATAACCGACACCAATTTCAATTTCCCAAACCAAAAAAGTGTTTACAAAGGAAAAGTAAGGGAAGTATACAACATTAACCACGAGCAGTTGGTTATGATTGCAACCGATAGACTTTCGGCATTCGATGTGGTAATGCCAAAAGGCATTCCGTACAAAGGGCAAATATTAAATCAAATCGCTACCAAAATGATGGCAGCAACTCAGGATATTGTGCCAAATTGGTTAACGGCCACACCAGACCCAAACGTAGCCGTCGGTCATTTATGCGACCCTTTTAAGGTAGAGATGGTTATTCGTGGTTATATGTCCGGTCACGCTGCTCGCGAGTATAAAGCGGGGAAGCGTATGCTTTGTGGTGTTGCCATGCCTGAGGGCATGAAGGAAAACGATAAATTTCCAGAGCCCATTATTACGCCAGCTACCAAAGCCGAAATGGGCGACCATGACGAAGATATCTCTCGTGAAGACATATTAGCTAAAGGAATCGTTTCTGAAGCAGATTATATCATTTTAGAAGATTACACCCGCAAATTATTTAATAGAGGGAGTGAAATTGCCGCGTCGAGAGGCTTGATTTTAGTCGATACCAAATACGAGTTTGGCAAAACAAAAGCCGGTAAAATTGTTTTAATTGACGAAATACATACACCAGATTCCTCGCGTTATTTTTATGCCGATGGTTACCAAGAGCGACAAGATAGGGGTGAGGCTCAAAAGCAACTCTCAAAAGAGTTTGTGCGCCAATGGTTAATAGCCAATGATTTTCAAGGATTGGAAGGGCAAACCGTACCAGAAATGAGCGATGATTATGTTGAAACCGTTAGCGAACGATATATCGAATTATATGAAAACATTACAGGCGAAACCTTTGTAAAAGCCGATGTGTCGAATATTCAAGAACGCATTGAGAGGAATGTTTTGGCGTATTTGAAATAAAAAAAGTCGTTTTAATTTCTTTTAAAACGACCTTTTCAGTTAATTAAAAATACTTTCTTATTTACTGATATTTTATATCAGTATTTGCATTAAGATTAGGTATAACTTAAAACTTATATCCTAATGAAATTTGAAATACACTATTTTTAATGTCTGGGTTTTCTACAACCGTAGTAATACCATAATTATATCGGGCTTGCGTGAATAGGCTGGAACTGATATCAAATCCTAAGCCTATATTCAGTCCGAAATCAAAACTTGAGGCATCGGTTTCAGCATCTGGGATGGAAGTATCAATAAATTCAGCTTTGTCGTTAACTAAAAATGAGAATTGCGGTCCCGCTTCTACACTTAGTTTCTCAGAAAGATAATATTTTGCTATCAAAGGAATGGCTAAGTAATCCACTTTAATTTTTACTGAATTATTAGCTTCAGAACCCTGTCTGGAATATAATAATTCTGGTTGAAGTGAAAAATTATCATTTAACTCAAATTCGGCAAATCCACCAATTTGATAACCGAACAAATTATTTCTATCAGCATCACCACCGGTGAAGTTAGAAATGTTAAGTCCTGTTTTTAATCCAAAATCTACATTTTGGGCTTTACTTGAGTTTGATAATCCGAAAATAGCAATAGCTGATACTAATAGAAGTTTCTTCATAATTATTTTAGTTTTTAATTAAATTTGTATGAATTTTCCAAAAAGCATGCCAAATTAATTATTATTGATGGTAATTAAATTTACCTCACAATTATTCAATGGCTATTAATTATAATTCGGTTTTACATATTTATTTTTATTAAACAATACCGTTAAAAAAGTAGAAGAATGTTGTTAGTGTATTGTTTTGATTGGTAGTGTTTTAAATTGAAAGCATTTTTTTTTAATCGAATTTATTTCAAAATCGAACCTAATTCGGCAAGGGTATTTTTGAATTAAATGTTTAAATGATATCCAATTTTATTTTTTCAAAATCAACTAAAAAATCTAAAATAGTTGCCAGATTTTTTAATCATTTGTCCAAAAAAACATCAAATCGGTATCTTTTACAAAACCTTCGCGTTGGTATAAATGCTGTGCGGGATTGGTGGTTTCGGTTTGTATGATAATGCCTTTATAGTGTTTTTCTTTACAAAGCGCCTTGGCTTTATTTATTAAAGCCGTGCCAATATTTTTATTGCGGTAATTCGCATCGATATATAAATCGTTTAAAACATACATGGGCGACATGGATACCGAAGAAAGCAAAACATATAATTGTGTAAAACCAACGGCAACCTCGTTTATATAAGCGATGTAAATTACAGAATCCTGTTGGGTGAGCCGTTCTTTTAAGAATGCTTTTACGGCTTTTGTATTGGATGCTTGTCTGTAAAAAACACGATAGCCATCAAACAACGGCACTAAATTATCTAAGTGTTTTAAAGTGGCTTGGGTAATTATCATATATAAAAAATCTGTAATAAGTAACGTCGAGAGGGACAGCAACTAAATTACAGATTTTAAGTTAAAAATGGATTAATTATATACCTTTTTGCTTATTGATTTCGTCTTGTAATTGACGTCTCACTTTTTGCTCTCGCTCTAAAGCGGTTCTTCGGTGGTCGTCAAATTCTTCTTCAATTTCTGCCAATGCTTTTTTGGCGTCACGCGTTACGGCATTACTGTTGTTAAACTTGTAAACAAATAGAATAAATAAAGCCAAAAGACCAGCAATAATGGTCCACATAAGCACATTGTAATTGGTTTTGCTCATTTGCATGCCCAATAACGACATGCTGTCTTTTTCCAAATTTGTAGCTTCAAGTGTAGATTGTGTGCTGTTTAAAGACGACTTTAAATCGTCAATCTCTTTTTGTTGCGTTTCAACCGTGTTTTTCGAACTTTCTAATTTCGACTTTAAAGTATTTAAAGAATCAATGGTATGTGCTCTTAAGGTTAGAAACATACTGCGCTTTACTGCTTCGTAAGCTTGACCGTTTGTGCCTTTAAAATTACCCGATTTTCTAAGTACATAATCAAACTGTTGGTCAATCGTACCATTGCTTAAATTTGGTGCGTCATCTGATTTGGCTTGCGCAAAACTGGTAAGTGTACTTATAAAAAAAAGAACAACAAGGGAAACATGCTTGATAAGATTCATTTTTGATTGGTTTAAAATGGTTGTATTTGGTTTTTACGAAGTTATAAAATATTGTTTATTAATGCCGATATATTTAAGAAAAAGCCTCACGTAGTGAGGCTGATTTATATACGATTAAAAATCAATTTTAGATTTTATTTTAAAATTAAATTTTAACTATCCTTTTTTAAGACGATTAATTCAATCACACAAATCGTATAAACAAAATGCGATGTTATTAATAATAGGTATAACGTCTAACTTTAGCAATATATTTTGCTAACCTTATAACTTGATGGCTGTAACCGTATTCGTTGTCGTACCAAATATAGAGCAAAACATTTTTGCCATCGGCACGTACAATAGTAGCTTTACTGTCGTAGATGGATGGCGCTGAACTACCAACAATATCGCTGGACACCAGTTCATCACTTAGTTCGTACTTAATTTGCTCCACCAAATCGCCTTCCAAGGCATACTTTTTCAAAATAGTATTGATACCGTTTATAGTGGTTGCATGTTCTATTTCTAAATTTAAAATAGCCAATGAGCCGTTTGGTACAGGCACACGAATGGCATTTGACGTTAATTTACCTTCCAAACTCGGTAAAGCTTTGGCAACAGCACTACCGGCGCCAGTTTCGGTAATTACCATGTTTAATCCCGCGGCACGACCACGACGGTATTTTTTATGAAAATTATCAACCAAATTCTGATCGTTTGTATAAGCATGAATCGTTTCTAAATGGCCGCTTGTAACGCCAAAAGAATCTTCCATAGCTTTTAAAATAGGCGTAATGGCATTGGTTGTGCACGACGCTGCTGAAAAAATATCGACTTTATCCGGGTCGTTTTCTAAATGATTTACACCGTAAACAATATTAGGTACGCCTTTGCCCGGTGCGGTAAGTAACACCTTGTCTGCACCTTTTGATTTTAAATGTCTGCCTAAAGCATCTTTGTCTCTAAAGGCGCCAGTATTATCGATAATCAATGCGTTATTGATGTTGTATTTTGTGTAATCAATATCTTCCGGTGCATTTGCAGAAATGATATTAACCGTGGTTCCGTTAATTATCAACGCTTTGTTTTTTACATCGATGGAAACAGTTCCGGGAAAATCGCCATGAACAGAATCGTTACGCAGTAAAGAAGCTCTTTTTTCCAAAATGGTTTCATTAATATCGCCACGTGTCACAATGGCTCTTAAACGCAATTGACTGCCTTTTCCGGTTCGCGTCATTAGCTCGCGAGCGACTAAACGACCAATGCGACCAAACCCATAAAGCACCACATCTTTTGGTGTAATGTCGCCGTTTTTGCTAGCATCATTTAGCTTACTGGCAACAAATGCCGTGGCATTGCCGTGTTTGTTTTCGTCCAAATGAAACTCGTAAGTTAGTTTGCCGATATCCAATTTTGCAGGTGGAATATCTAGCATTTTAATGGCTTGAGCGATTTCAACCGAATCAAAAATTGAAATAGGCTTTTGTACAAATTTGCCAGCATATTCGTGTAGATTTAAAATCTGGCTCACGTTTCTGTCAATCAATTGATTTCTAAAGATTACCAATTCGATAGATTTGTCGTACCAAAGGTCACTTACAATTTTGATGAACTCTACGGTTGCTCTTCTTCTATCGGCTTGAAAAGACAACTCTTTTTCATAAGTTTTATTAAAACCCATTGCTTAAAATGTTTAGTTAGTCCCGTCCCGATTTTTATCGGGAGCTATCGGGATAAAATTTTTGCAAAAATACTATATTTCAAACGTTTTCGTAGCGTATTAACACAAAAAAATAACCTCTTAAAATTTTAGTGCTTTTAAGAGGTTATTGTAAGTTGTAATTTTGATTTTTTACCTAAAATTATAACGTTCTTTTTCGCCTTTCGAGTTTATAAGTTCGATTCTTAAGTATTCCGATTGAGGCTGATTTTTTAATATGTTTTGCACATCTTCAACCGAGTTTACCTTAACATCGTTAATAGCCGTAATAATATTTCCAGTTTCAACACCGTTGTTTTTCCAGTATTCAGCATATTTATTGTTCAATGAAATTATTTTTACACCATTGGAAACTTTATACTTTTTTAAATCCTTGGGCTTTGCATTTTTTACTTCGCCCACAAGTGGTAGGGTATAGGTTTGATTCTTTAATAAAGTCACCGGAATGGTTTCTAAATTCCCGTTTCTTGAAATTACAAGGCTTACAACATCATTTGGACGTTTAGCACTTAAATGACCTGTTAAATCTGAGAATTTTGAAATTTTAATACGATCAATTTCTTTAATAATATCGCCTTTCTTAAGCCCCGCTAAGTCGGCTCCAGAATCTTCAACAACAGAATCAATATAAATACCTTCGGTGTCATCTACACCCAATTCTTCTGAGAATCGGCTGTTTAATGGCCCTCCTTTTATACCTAGGATGCCGTTTTGCACATTGCCGTATTCCATAATATCCTCAACCACTTTTCGTGCAATATTGCTTGGCACTGCAAAAGAGTATCCGATAAAAGAGCCGGTTTGTGAAGAAATGGCGGTGTTTATACCAACGAGCTCTCCGTTAGTGTTTACCAAAGCGCCACCAGAATTTCCTGGATTTACAGCCGCATCAGTTTGAATAAAAGATTGTGAGCTGTTTCCTGACAAATCTCTGGATTTTGCACTAATAATACCTGCCGTGACCGTTGATGTTAAGTTAAATGGGTTGCCAACGGCCAATACCCATTCGCCAATTTTTGCTTGGTCGGAATCGGCAAAAGTTACAAAGGGTAAATCCTCATCGGCATTAATTTTTAAAAGCGCGATATCTGTTTTTGGGTCGGCACCAATTAATTCAGCTTCAAACGTTTTATTATTGTTTAAAGTAACCGATAATTCATGTGCATTTTTAATCACATGGTTATTGGTAATAATATAGCCATCGGCATTAATAATTACTCCAGAACCGGTGCCCAATTGTTTGTACTGCGGATTTCGTCCTAAAAACAAATCCTGCAGGGTCATTTGTCCTTTGCTAATTGATACATTTTTTACGTGTACAACGGCATTCACGGTGTTTTCGGCAGCGAGAACAAAATTAGCTTTATCCTCTACATTGTACAAAGTACTTACATTACTAGTTGGTAAAAAAGTTGGTGTGGTTTGGTTTGAGGCCACCACAACATTTTGATCGGGTTCTAAAAATAATTTATAGGCACCAAGCGTTAGCATGCCACCTAATGCTGAAACGAGTACAAGTGTTAAAATCTTTTTCATTTTTTACTGTTTTGTTTATTATTAATTATTCCTCGGATTTAGTGAGGTTTCATTTTAAAAAGGTTGTTCCCATTAGGATGGGAATTATTAAACGATTAAAATTAAATATTTATTGAATTTCACATTTAAATTTAACGATTTTTAACGTGTCATTTAACGGCTATTTAACAATCAAAAAACCGATTTAATATTTATATATTTGTCATTATAATTATGCAACAAACTTTTTATAAATATCAGGGTACAGGAAACGATTTTGTGATGATTGATAATCGTCAACAAACATTCGACAAAAACAATACCAAACTCGTTGCATCGCTGTGCGACAGACGTTTTGGCATAGGCGCTGACGGACTTATTCTACTTGAAAACCACGACAATTTAGATTTTAAAATGGTGTATTACAACGCCGATGGAAATCAAAGCTCCATGTGCGGTAATGGCGGTCGTTGTTTGGTGGCATTTGCCAATCAATTGGGTGTTATAAAAAACAAAGCGGTTTTTGAGGCGATAGACGGGTTGCACCATGCCGCTATAAATGGCGATATAGTAAAGCTACAAATGCAAAATGTTGATGTTATTGAAAACCACCGGCAACATGTGTTTTTAGACACGGGGTCGCCACATCATGTGCAATTTGAGAATCAGATTGAGGACTTTGATATTAAAACCAAAGGTGCTAAAATCCGTTACGGAGCGCCCTATAATAAGGCGGGAAGTAATGTGAATTTTGTTAAGAAGATTTCGAGCACCGAATTTAGGGTAAGAACCTACGAGCGCGGGGTTGAAGATGAAACTCTGTCTTGCGGAACCGGTGTTACCGCAGTAGCTTTGGCGATGCATTACATTGGCGAAACCGAAAAAAACCTGATTACTTTGCACACTCAAGGTGGCGATTTGCAGGTGTCTTTTAACGCTGAAAATGGCGCTTATAATAATGTTTGGCTAATAGGGCCGGCAAAATTAGTTTTTCAAGGCAAAATATGATAACCCTAAAAGGCAAAAATATATACTTACGTGCTTTAGAACCTGAGGATTTAGAGTTTATATACGCTATTGAAAACGACGAATCGGTTTGGGAAATTAGCAATACACAAACGCCATATTCTCGATACCTAATCAAGCAGTATTTAGAGCACGGGCAAAAAGACATTTTTGAGGTAAAGCAATTGCGGTTGGTGGTTACAAGTTACAATGAAGACGCTTTAGGATTGATTGATTTATTCGATTTCGATTTTAAAAACAAGCGGGCAGGGGTTGGTATTTTAATAAAGGATGATACCGATAGAAAAAAGGGTTACGGTAGCGAAGCCTTGCAATTGTTGATTAAATACAGCTTTACGCATTTAGGATTACATCAGCTATACTGTAATATTTCTGAAGAAAACAAAACCAGTATCAAACTTTTTAAAACCCAAGGGTTTAAGGAAGTGGGGTTAAAAAAAGAATGGAACTACGTTAATGGTTCTTATAAAAACGAATACTTATTTCAGCTTATAAATAATTAAATGTACATTAAAAAAATTCTCTTAGCCATTGTATTTATTGGGTTAGCTGTGGCTGCCATTTTTGCATATTATGTGTATAACACCATGTTTGTGCCAAACACAGCCTTTAATAACGATACGGCTTATATTTATGTAAAGTCTACCGATACATACGATAATGTACGTGAGCAATTAGTGCCACTTCTTAAGGATATTGACAAGTTTGATGCTCTGGCAGAACAAAAAAAATATGTCAATAATGTCAAGGCTGGTCGATATGCTATAAAAAAGGATATGAATAACAATGATATTATTAATTCAATCCGAAGTAATAATATCCCGGTTAAAGTATCTTTTAACAATCAAGAAACCCTTGAAAAATTGGCGGGTCGTGTGGCAACGCAAATTGAAGCTGATAGTTTGTCGCTCTTAAACGCTATGAAAGATGAAGCTTTTATGGCTGAACACCATTTTACGGAAGAAACGGCTTTAGGCATGTATATTCCTAATAGTTATGAGTTTTTTTGGAATACTTCAGCTGAAAAATTTACCAGTCGAATGCTAAAGGAATACAACCGTTTTTGGAACGGTTCCAGAAAAGCTAAGGCAAAAGCCCTGGGTTTATCGCAGGATGAAGTCATGGCACTGGCTTCAATTGTTCAAAAAGAAACCGCAAAAGTAGATGAGCGGCCACGTGTAGCCGGGGTTTATGTAAACAGATTAAAAAAGGGAATGCCTTTGCAGGCTGATCCTACGGTAATTTACGCCTTAAAGAAAAAATCCGGTGATTTTGAGCAGGTTATAAAACGTGTGCTTTTTAAAGATTTAGAAATAGATTCGCCATACAATACATATAAATACGCTGGTTTGCCTCCTGGTTTAATAACCATGCCAGATGTATCGTCCATTGATGGCGTTTTAAATTACGAAAAGCATAACTATTATTATTTTGTGGTAAATGTTGAAAATTTTGGTTATCATAAATTTGCTAAAACTTTAACGCAGCATAACCGAAATAGGCAAGAATATATTAGATGGATAAACAAAACGGGGATAAGACGATAGTGGTATATCAACCCATTAAATATCTGATTTTTATTGTTTTTGTATCTTCATTTTCTTTTTCCCAAACCAAGCTCGATTCTTTTTTAACACCAAGTGATACCTTAAATAAACCCAGAAGAAATGCCGTGGTAGCTACTCAAGCTTCTATGGCTGGTATTACCTTAATTGGCTTAAACCAATTGTGGTATTCAGACTTTGAACGCTCTAAGTTCCATACCATTAATGATAATAACGAATGGTTACAAATGGATAAAATGGGACATGTTTTCGCCTCCTATCAAATCGGGAGGTTTGGAGCGCAGGCTTTACATTGGAGTGGTGTAAGCAAAAAAGACCAACTAATTTATGGCGCAACTTTGGGGTTTGGGTTCCTAACAACGGTTGAAATTTTAGACGGATTTTCCGAAGAATGGGGTTTTTCTTGGGGCGATATTGTTGCAAATGCTTCCGGAACGGGCTTATATGTGGGTCAAGAATTACTTTGGAACGAACAACGCATTCATTTAAAATTTTCTTTTCATCAAACAAAATACGCATCGCAAGCACCGGATAAATTAGGGAGTAGTTTTTTAGAGGAAGTTTTAAAAGATTATAACGGACAAACCTATTGGTTAAGTGTAAATCTGCACGATTTTTTCAAACAAAGTAAAATCCCAAAATGGTTAAACATAGCTGTTGGTTATAGTGCTGACGGGATGTTACAAGGGGTTAAAGATGTTGACAACAGTATGTTAACAAATAAAAATAGGCAACGTCAATTCTATTTGAGTTTTGATGTAAATTTGAATAAAATTAGGACTAACTCACGTTTTTTGAAATCTGTTTTTAATGTTTTTAACGTCTTAAAGATGCCATTTCCAGCCTTAGAATTCAATAAAAAAGGCTGTGTATTTCATCTATTGTACTACTAAAAATAACATATAATCGATTAATTTTGAATTAATTAAAAAAAAGCCTAATTTTGCACGCTCAAATTTTCAGGTGTACTTTAAATTAAATTACACTGAAGAAATTTAAAATTTATGAGAAAAAGTATTGCAAGTTACTTAACCCTCGCACTTACAATATGTATTCTATTGTATAGCTCGTTTTCATCTGATGAAACGATAGATTTGGGAAAGTATTCAACTGAAGGTTTGGTTTTAGACTACACCGTAGGTGTAGATGCTAATATTAATGATGATGCATTGGCATTAAATGATGCTACTGAATCATTCGCTCCTTACCTGGGGAAATCATTTGTAGGTTTTAAAGAAGCTTTGGCTTTTAAAGAATCTGGAGGCGATTATTTTTCGGTAAACACTTTTGGGTATTTGGGGAAATATCAATTTGGTGCTTCTACGTTAAAATTGATAGGTATTCACAATCCTTCGAAATTTTTAAAAAACCCTGCCCTTCAAGAAAAAGCATTTATAGCAAACGCAGCGCGCAACAAATGGATTTTACGACGTGACATTAAAAACTTCGTTGGAAAACGAATTAACGGTGTTGTTGTAACAGAATCTGGGATTTTGGCGGCAGCACATTTGGCCGGTCCCGGTAGTGTAAAAAAATATTTAAGAAGCTACGGTTTAGATAATTTTACTGATGGTTACGGCACAACCGTTCAATATTATATGAAACGTTTTTCGGGTTACGATACCTCATTTGTAAAACCAGATAGAAAAGCTAAAGCGATATAACCGAAACAAGCTTTAATGCATTTTAGTTAAGTGAAGCTAGCTTTTATGAATAATGAATATGGTAGGTCTTTTATGAAAGTCTACCATATTTTTTTTCCAGGCATTTGCGTTTTGGGTTTTAATAAACTCGGTAGGCAGTGTAATATCGCAAGCCACACATATATCCGTGTTGCTGTCTAAAACATGGCTTAAATCCTCAATCATTTTATTATTTCGGTAAGGCGTTTCAATAAAAATTTGCGATTGGTTTTGCTCGAACGATAAGCGCTCCAAACGTTTTATTTCTTTTTTTCTTTCGGCCCTATCAATAGGCAAGTAGCCATTAAAGACGAAACTTTGTCCGTTCATTCCTGAACTCATCATCGCCATCAAAATGGAAGATGGGCCAACTAAAGGAATAACTTTTATGTTTTTTTGATGGGCAAGTTTCACAACATCGGCCCCAGGATCTGCAACACCTGGGCAACCAGCTTCCGACAATAAACCAACATGGATGCCTTTTAAACAAGGTTCTAAAAACTCGGGCAGTTCAAGAGCATCGGTAAATTTGTTTAAATGAAACATTTGTAATGCCGATTGCGATTTTCCTGAACTTATCTTTTTTATGAATCGACGTGCGGTTTTTTCGTTTTCAACAATATAAGTGTTTACGTCTTCAATAACTTTTTTTACCGACATGGGTAATACCTCAAGGGGTGCCGTATCACCTAAAGTGGTTGGGATAAGGTATAAATGACCAAGTTGATTTTCCATTTAATTGATTATAAGCTTTTTTACGATTTTTGATGCTTTATTGGTACAAATCTCAACAAAATATAAACCACTATGGTAATTTTTAGTAGAAATATTTAGGATTTGTTTGTTTGATTTTGAAAGGGTCTTTATTTTTTGACCGTGAATGTTATAAATAGAAATAGATTCTACGGTATTGAATTTGGAGGACAAATCAATAGAAAAACTTCTGTTTGCAGGATTGGGATATATTTTAAAATGAAACCCACTATGTTCATCAACACTTAAATTAGGGTCGATTATTTTGTAAACATTAGAGCCGCCAGCGATATAGAGTTCACCATTATAATCTTCTCCTAAAGATGTCCAACCACCTGTAATATTTGGTGTTTGCATAGCCATGGACCAACTTGACCCCGTATCGGTTAAAATACCGATTTGCTGTGAGCAATAATCGGCAAAAAAATACTTGCCATTAAAATTAGGGAACATGTTGCCTCTGTATACAAAACCACCAGTGACTGAACCAGAACACCCGCTTCCAACATGGGCGTATTCAGCAACAGGCGCAATGGTTTCATTAAAATTTGATGGACAGTTGCCACTTGAATTATATACGTGATTGTTGCCTTCATAACATCTCCAGCCATAATTATCACCGGGTGTGCCAGAGCCTGTTACTTTGTTTATTTCTTCGTAGGCATTTTGTCCAACATCGGCAATCCATAAATCGCCATTTGATGTATCGAATGAAAATTTCCAAGGATTCCTTAATCCGATTGCAAAAATTTCCGGACGGGGATCATTCTGTCCATTCGCAGAACTTGAAAACGGATTTGAACTTGGAATACTATAGGTGCTTCCGCTCACATCTATCCGCAAAAGCTTTCCTAGAAACGAACTGGTATTTTGCGCTCTGTCTCCAGGGTCGCCACCGCTTCCGCCGTCACCAGTGCCTATGTATAAAAAATTATCTTGTCCAAAAGCCAATTTTCCACCGTTGTGATTTTCAAAAGGTTGTTTAATGGTAAGTAAAATGGTTTCGGTGGTATTTGCGATATCCGGATTTGCACTTACGGTATATCTTGCAATAATAGAGTTGGGTTCCGAGATGCTGGTGTTGTCCGTATAATTCACATAAAATCTACCAGACGTTGCGTAATCTGGTGCAAAGGCTAAACCTAGCAATCCGCGTTCGCCACCAGAGCCAACCAAGGTTGAAATATTCAAAAATGGCGTTGGATTTACTGTGCCGTTAGCATTTAAAATTTTAATTACCCCTGCTTTTTCAACAATAAAAAGCCTGCTATCGCCAGCGTTTACAATTTCAACTGGACTTGAAAAATTAGGACCAAAACTTTGTAATTCCACTGTTTGTGAAAACCCAAAAAATTCAAAACAGCAAAAAATTATAGTGAGAAGTTGTGTTTTCATGATGCATCTTTTTTAAATAAATTACCTCGGAGCAAGCTCGTAATACATTCTTGAGGAAAAGACCTTAAAAATTTCGAGGCAAGCTTCGGAGCAATTAAATCTCGATTATCGAGTAAAGTTAATAAATAAGATGCTGTTTTGTGCTAGTTACTAGTGGTTTAACTTCTTTGCAATGTTATCGCAGGCTTCGTCGAGCATTTTGTAAACATTCTCGAAACCTTCATCACCACCGTAATATGGGTCGGGAACACTGTAGTTTTGGTTGGGGTACACTTCATTTAAAACAAATTTGACTTTGGCCATATCTTCATCATTTCTAGCTAAAGCAATAACATTTTTAAAATTAGTTTCGTCCATCACATAAATGACATCAAAGGCATCAAAATCCGAAACACTAAATTGTCGGCCTTTTAAATGAGAAATATTTAAACCATACTTTTTTGCCACATTAATGGAGCGCTGGTCTGGAGCTTTACCAATATGATAATTCGCTGTTCCGGCAGAATCTACCAAATAGGTGTCATTGGGCAGTTTAGAGCGCATAATACCTTCGGCCAAAGGCGAACGGCAAATATTACCCAAACAAACCATAAGAATTTTAGTCATAATAGTATTCCGTAAACCCCAATGTATCGGGAGATAGTTTTATGTATTAAACAGAAAGTTTTTTAGTAATATCTTCAACATATTTTCTGAATTGCTTATCGGTTGAAGATAGGTTGTCTACCGTTTTACAGGCGTGCAGTACAGTAGCGTGGTCGCGTTTACCAATTTGAGAGCCAATACTTGCCAACGATGCTTTTGTTAGTTTTTTAGCAAAAAACATAGCGAGTTGTCTGGCTTGAACTATATGGCGTTTTCTGGTTTTAGATTGTAAGGTATCGACATCCATTTGGAAATAATCGGATACAATTTTTTGAATATAGTCAATGGAAACCTCGCGTTTGGTGTTCTTAACAAATTTCTCTACAATTTGTTTCGCAAGCTCAATGGTAATTTCTTTTTTATTGAATGAGGATTGTGCAATTAACGAAATAATCGCACCTTCTAATTCCCTAACGTTTGTTTTAATGTTTTTGGCAACATACTCAATAATATCATCTGGCATTTCAACACCATCACGATAGAGTTTGTTTTTTAATATGGATACGCGGGTTTCAAAATCCGGATTTTGCAATTCCGCCGAAAGGCCCCATTTAAAACGAGACAATAAGCGCTGTTCAATATCTTGCATATCAACAGGCGCTTTATCACTTGTTAATATAACTTGCTTTCCGTTTTGGTGTAAATGGTTGAATATGTGGAAAAACACATCCTGTGTTCCAGATTTTCCGGAAAGGAATTGTACATCGTCAATAATCAACACATCGATAATTTGATAAAAATGAATAAAATCATTTCTATTATTCTTTTTAACCGAATCTATATATTGTTGCGTGAATTTTTCAGCAGAAATATATAAAACCGTTTTTTCAGGATATTTGTCTTTAATATCAACCCCAATGGCGTGTGCTAAATGTGTTTTGCCCAAGCCAACGCCACCAAAAATAAGCAAGGGATTAAACGATGTTCCTCCAGGTTTGGCCGCAACGGCTAATCCTGCACTACGAGCCAATCGGTTTGAGTCGCCCTCTAAAAAATTTTCAAAACTGTAATTAGGATTGAGCTGAGATTCAATCTTTACATTTCTGATGCCCGGAATTACAAACGGATTACGCAATTCAGGGTTTTTATTGTTTAAAGGAATATCGACATCCTGTGCTTTTACGGCACTTCGGTTGGCACTTGGAATTTTTTCGGTAAAAGGTTGTTTGTTGCCATACGTGTTTTCCATTTTAATAATGTAAACCAGTTTAGCTTTTTCACCCAACTCTTTAGTTAACGATACTTTAAGGATTTTTACATAGTGCTCTTCAAGCCATTCGTAGAAGAATTTACTAGGTACCTGAATGCTTAAAGCGTTGTCTGTAAGTTTAACTGCTTTTATTGGCTCGAACCAAGTTTTATATGCTTGCGGTTGAATATTATCCTTTATAAATTCCAGACAATTATTCCATACCGATTGCGCAGTTTTACTCAT